>NZ_JANSJJ010000294.1:0-26547 GCF_047502715.1 Synechococcus sp. H55.10 | reverse complement strand
TAGCGGGCCTTGTCCGGCATGTGGGGCCCCGCTTCGATGGACCAGACCACATCAAAGCTGGCGTCGGGAAAGGGCAGGTTGAGGGCATCGGCCACCTGAAACCGGACGGGCAGATCGGGGGGGGTGAGCTCTTGGGCCCGCTGCACCTGCTGTGGGCTAATGGTGATGCCGGTTACGACAAAGCCGTAGTCGCGGGCCAAGATGCGACAACTACCGCCGATGCCGCAACCTACATCCAGCACCGTCGTCCCCGGCGGCAGCCGATCCAGCCCGCCCCAGCGCACCATCTCGTGGACAAAGTCGTGCTTGGCCTGGATGAAGTTCTTCCGCCGCGGCGGGGATCCGTAGTGGCCGAGGTGAATATGCTCGCCCCAGTAGAACTCCAGGATCCCGTCGCGGGTCCACTCGTCGTAAGACTTAGCCACGGATGCGGGAGACTCGTATTTGCGAGCAGTCAACAGGTAGGCTGCCAGACCCACGGCCAGCAGCAGAGCTATGCTCAAAGCCCAGAGGATTGGATTCATCGGATTATAGTCGTTTCAAACAAGATTAAGACACTTTGCCGCCGACCCAAGCGCTCCGGGCCTCTACCCTCACCCCCAACCCCTCTCCCAGAGGTGCCCAAGCGCTCCGCGCCGCCGGCGCGTTCGCGACAGCGTTGCGTAGGAATAACGACGTAGAGAAACGTTTCATTGCTACTTGGTAGTGACTATAACTGTGCTGAGGGACGGCGATCATCGGTTGGATGGCGGCTGCCCGCTATTGGGAAGTCTAACAATGCGGCAAAGATCCAATCCCATTTTGCCCCATCCGCCAAGGGATGAAGTTTAGGATCCCGACGAGGGACGGCTGGACAAGATTGTCCAGCATGATTCCAGCATCAATGGGGATCGTTGCCATCATCCGCTGGGCTGGGTGGTCTTGCCAGACAAAAGGGTGGCGGCATAGCGAGCAGCTCCCTTCAACCCCACCTGCGCATTCACCACCACCTGCACCGACAGTTGCTCCAGGAGAGGACGCATCCGCCCTTTGTCCAAAAACGAGGACAAAAACTCTCCTTGGTGCAAGAGGCGCAAGAGCTTGGGCGCGATCCCACCGGCGATGAACAGGCCCCCGCGAGGCAGCAGTTGCAGGGCGAAGTTCCCGACCGCAGCTCCGTACAAGCTGATAAAAAGCCGCAGACACTCCACTGCCAGCGGATCCCGTGCTTCCATGGCGGCATTGGCAATTTGGGCTGCCGGGTCAACAGGCTCGGCCCCCTTTTCCCAAGCCTCAATTTGGGCCAGCAACTGTTCTTCCCCTTGCCCCCACCGACTATCCCGCAAAAATTGATAGATGGCAACAATTCCCTGCCCTGAGACCACCCGCTCGGTGGAGACACGCCCGTGCCGTTTTTGCAAATACCTCAAAAGCTCCCACTCTAAAGGGGTGCGCGGGGAAAAATCCACATGCCCTCCCTCGCTGGCATGAACCTGGTAGCCGCCTTCTCCCCAGGTGAGGTAAGCCTGCCCCAAACCCGTACCTGCTCCCATCACGCCAATCGGAGCCCGGGGTTGACGCTCACCCACTTGCAAGGTGTCCAGATCTTGATCGCCCAGGGCAAGCAGGCCATACCCCACAGCGCTGAAGTCGTTGATCAAGGCTACGCGCGGGATCCCCAGCTCTGCGGCCAATTGGCTTGACTGCAGATCCCAAGGCAAGTTGGTGATCTTGGCGGTCTGTACCCTTGCTCGCTCCATCACCGGGCCGGCCACCGCAAAACAGGCAGCAGCAGGCTGTGGATCTCGACCCAGCTCCTGCCGAGCCTGGGCCAGAAACTCTCCCACCATCGGGGCGAGGCTGACGAAATCTTGGCTGGCGTAGCGGCAATGATAAAGGCTGTGCTCGGGATCCTCGGCATTGACAAGGCTGAGGCTGGTTTTGGTGCCCCCGATATCTGCGGCCAACAGCAAGTCCATACGGTTTCCTCCGGCCAGCACATCGTTTCCACCCTGGCATCTCTGGAGAGGGAATGCCCATTTCGGCCTCCCGGAGCTTTCCCGCTCCTGTCACGGCGAAGAAGGTGCTATGTTAACTGATGTAAAGGTTTTTAATGTTGCATTTTGTCTTCCACACCTTTTTTGCCCCCTCTCCCAAATGAGCCTCTGCTGTCATCTGAGCATCGCCCTCTCCCGATTCAAAAGCGTTTCGGATCCCACCATGCCATTGGGGGAATGGCGGCTCTGCTCGTCTGCCTGCCCGTTTTTGTGCAAGCGCCCCTGGTGCGATATGCCCCCTGGGTGAGCTTGGTGATGTCTTTGGGCTGGTTGGGCCTCAGTTTGCATCTCTACTCGCAGCTCCGTACCCGCCTGTGGGGAGATTTGCTCTACGGCTTTACCCTGACTTGGCTGGCGGGATCCCTGTATTGGGGCTGGCTGCGCTTTGAGCCTCTTTGGCACATGCCCGTGGAAGCTTTGGGGATCCCGATTGTCTGGTGGGGGACACGGCAGCGGTTTGCCCGCATCGGCACCTGGTTTTATCTCGGTTCCCTGTGGGGCACGGCGATTACCGATCTTTACATTCACTCGGTGGGCTTGCTGCCGGAGTGGCGACAGGCGATGCAGTTCGACCGCTTGGATCAGGCGGTTGTCCCTTTCATGGCCGCTCTTGACAAAATGGCTACCCCCTGGGGCCTGAGTTGGGGCATCGGCCTGGGCCTTCTCTTGCTGGGCGCTGGGTTGTGGATGATTCGGGGATCCCGCCGCCTGCACCATTGGGCCTTTGCCGGAGCAGTGCTAAATACCCTGTTGGTGGATGGTCTTTTTGCCTGGGGGGCGGCTTTGCTGCGGTGAGCGGCGGCAGGTTTGCATCAGGCTGCCGGGATGGCCGGTTCTGGCTCGGCAGGAGGCAACTCCGGTGCCGGTGCGGGCTGAGGCAGAAAGTCGATGACCCTCCAGGTCTTAGCATCAGGCGAGCCGTAGGCCAGTAGCCACCGTTCGGGCACGGTTTGGGGCTCTGCGTCAGGCGAGCGCTGCGTAGCAACAGTTTGTGCCTTTTGGTGGGCCAAGGTGAGCTGAAAGGGATCCCCTTTGCGGCGATAAGGACGGCGGGATCCCGGCGGCTTCACGATCAGGGTGTAGGTACCGCTGAGGTGATGGCCTTCCAGCGTTTCTCCTGTTCTTGCGGAGCAACAGGCCAACAGCAAAGGTTCACGGCGATCCCGACGGATTTTCACATCTTGCACTTCCAGCCGGGCCGACAACTGCTCACTGCCCACCAAGGAGGCCACCGGCTCGGACAAATGAGCGATCTGATAGGCAAGGGCCTGCTGCACAATCGGCTTGGGCGGCCTGGGGCCGCAGCCGGCCAGCAGCCCCACCAGCACAATGGCCACAAGGCCGAGGATCCTGCGAATTCCGCCGCGCCAAGCCGATCCCCGCCACCTCTCCCCCGGTTGTGGCATCGCTTCTCGTAAGGCCATCAGATAGTCACTAAGGTGGGGTGTTGCTTCAAGTATTCCGTATTCACGCCGGACTCGCGGGTGAGGGCCACCAGACCGGTACGGGCGATCTCGCGGATGCCAAAGCTGGTCAACATCTTGATGATCGCCACCATTTTGCCCGGATCCCCGGTCACCTCGAGGGTCAAAGACTCCTCCGCCACATCCACAATCCGGGCACGAAACATTTGGGCGACATCCATGATGGCGGAGCGGGTCTCGGGGCTGGCATTCACCTTGACCAGCATCAGCTCCCGTTCCACACAGGGGACGTGGGTGATATCGGTAACTTTTAGCACATCGATGAGCTTGTAGAGCTGCTTCGTCATCTGCTCCACGTCGTGCTCATCTCCCTGCACCACCATGGTGATGCGAGAGATCCCCGGTCGTTCGGTGGGGCCGACGGTGAGGCTGTCGATGTTAAAGCCGCGACGGGCAAACATCCCCGCGATGCGGGTTAAAACGCCAGGCTGATCCTGCACAAGGGCGCTGAGGGTGTGTTTCACGGTAACCAAAGAGAGAGCTACGCAGAGGATAGGGAAGCAAAAGAGAGGTTGGGAAACGACCGTACCCTGAGGAAATTTTACGCCAATTTTGCGGGAGTGTTTTTTCTATTGCTCTGCCCACCCGGCCTCGGCAACCGCAGAGAATACAGAGGGTATGTAAGGCCGCGCAGCCTCTAACTCTGCAAAGACCCGCGCGTAACCCCCAATTGGCTATGTAGCTTCAGCTCGCGCCACAGCTGGGATCCGCTCATCCGGCCTTGGAGAAGCTGTTGATAGCAGCGCAAGGTTTCCCGGATCTGCTCGGGGGATTCCTGCAAGAACTCAATGCGCAGATATCGCAACCCCAGATCCAGCAGTTTTGGCACATGCTCGGCCCCGGTTTGGGCTTTGCCGTTGTAGAGAGTGTTGCGGCAGCCGGCATCGGCTTTCAAAATGTGCTCGACATTGGCCCTATCCCTCAGCCTCACCTCGTGTTTTTCGCAGGGACGGCCACAATTGGTGTAGTCGGTACCGCGGGACAAAAAAGCGCAGAAGACGCAGTGCTCCATGTGGAACATGGGCATGTGCTGGTGGATGGTGACCTCGTACCAGTGGGCGGGGCCGGCCTGGAGCAGGGATCCCAGTTGCTCGTGGTTGAGGTCATAGGAGGCCGTCAGGCGCTCCAAGGGGTAGCGGCTTTTGAAATAGTGGGCGGTGATGGGGTTGGCCACGTTCAAGGAAAAATCGCCGATGCAGCGCTGGCCGGCAAAAAAGCGCAGGTGGTCGTAGTTGCGCACCAGATAGCCATCGGCTCCTGCTGCCAACACCTGTTTGAGGATCCAGCTTTCTCCCGGCTTGGTGATGCGGGGCGGGGCCGCCCACAGCTCCACCTCAGGGTGAGCGGCCTTGGTGGCGCGGATAACTTCCCGGTAGCGGCGGGGATCCTCCAACTCCAGGTAGATCTGCCGGATGCCACAGGCAATTGCCGCCGGCAACTGCTCTGGATCCCGCACCAGCACCACCAGTTGGGGCGATCCCCTTTCCGGTTGCTCCGGGGCGGGCAGCAGATCTGGCCAGCGAGCTTCAGGGTTGAGCTGCCAGCGGCGGGGCCGAGCCCGCAGCGCCTGCAACTGCTCCACGGCTTGGCGCCGCATTTGGTTGAGGACGCTCAGCGGCAGCATCACCTCTCCTTCCAGGGCATTGTGCAGGGATCCCAACTTGAACGGGGTGGAACCCAAACGACCCAGTTGCTGCCGCAGCTTCTCGTCGGTGAGGGGTTGGTGATGGGCAGGCTGCAAAGGCACCGGCGAATCCACCCGCACCACGTGGCCCTCTTCATCCCGCAGGATCAGCGTCAGGGGCAAGCCGGCCTGGCCGTGAACTTCCAGGTGGACGGGGCGTTGAAAGCGAGGCTGATCCCCGGCATAGCTCTGGCGCAGGCGTTTCTCCAGCTCCGGGTCGCTGGTCTTCCAGAGGCGATCCCCTGGCCGCAGGCGTTTGAGGTCAATGGCCCCCTGGGCAAAGCCAAGCCAGGCCAGCCCCTGCTTCTTGTGCACGCGGTAAACCCGCCCCCCCTGCTCCGGCTCTCCCTGGTCGAACACCACGCCATCGCCCGGCTTGAGGGGAGCCTGCAGGCGCACCCCCACCTGATCCCCTTCGATCCGCAGCACCTGCCCCAGGTAAACCCCCCGCTTCTTGCCAAAACGGGCATGCACCAGCTCTTGGTTGTTGATGCCCCGCAGCCAGCCGGTATACAGCCCGCGGGAAAAGCTCATCTCCAGCTCATACCACTCCTGAGCTGAGGGCTGCCACGCCTGCCCTGCCCCCAGGGCGTCCAAGGCCTGGCGATAGATGCGCGTTACATTGGCTACATACTCCGGCGATTTCAAACGACCCTCAATTTTTAAGCAGTGGATCCCCAGCTTGACCAGCTCCGGCAGCACCTCCAGACCGGCCAGATCTTGGGGGCTGAGCAGATACCGCTTCTCCCCCAGATCGCGCCGCATCCCGTCTACCACCAGCTCGTAGGGCAGGCGGCAGGCCTGGGCACATTCTCCGCGGTTGGCCGAACGTCCTCCCAGCGCCTCGCTGGTCAGACATTGCCCGGAATAGGCCACGCACAACGCCCCGTGCACGAAGATTTCCAAGCAGACGGGGGATCCCTTCTCTTCCAGATGGGCGCGGATCTTGGCCATCTCCTTGAGGGAACACTCCCGCGCCAGCACCACCACCTCACAGCCCAACTCGGCGGCAAACTCTGCCCCGATACCGCTGGTGACGGTCATCTGCGTCGAGGCGTGGATGGGGAAATCGGGAGAAAGATGACGGATCAAGCGTGCGATGCCAATATCCTGGACAATGACCGCATCCACCCCCGCCGCGATCATCGAGCGGATGTACCGCTCCGCTTCCTCCAGCTCCCCCGGAAAGACCAGAGTATTCAAAGTTACATAGCCTCGCACCCCCCGCTGATGCAGCCAAGCCATCAGCTCCGGCAAATCTGCCTCTGTGAAGTTGCGGGCGCGTAGGCGGGCGTTGAACCGCTCCAGCCCGAAGTAAATGGCATCGGCCCCGTTTTCTACCGCTGCCTTGGCACACTCCCAATCTCCTGCCGGCGCCAGCAGCAGCGGCAGCGCGACGGGCAAAGCCGCCGCCGCAGAACTTGTCCCAGACGTTTTCATCGCCCCACCCGGAGCAAAAGGGATCCTTTCCCATTCAAAAGCAAAAAACCTGAGGAAGGGATCCCCTTTCCCAGGTCGAACCGCCGCTGCCGGCGGCCTCTTACCAAGGCCGAACTAGGAGGCCAGCAGCACATTCAGGATGCCGGTGAGGATGGCGCTGAACAAGGCCAGCGTGATGTAGCGCCCAACAGCCGGGTTTGAGCCCAAAAGCCGATCGGAAGCGCTGATGGTGAAAAACAAAGACCAGGCCTGCGTGGCGTTGATGGTCTCAAATTGGTTGAATTCAGGGGTAAAGATCTTAGCCATGGTTTAATGCTCCTCGGAAGCATGCGTTTGTCCCCCCACCTTAACAAAAGTTAACAGTAGCTGCCACGTTCGCGCGGCTACATCAGAGCCCTGATGCACAAGGCTGGGGTAGGCTGCCTGTTGTGGAAAAGCTGAGCATACAATTATCAGCTCGATCTGAACCGATCTGCTGTTGGGTAGATCTGCATCTAGCGTGGGTCGATTTTATGCGACTCCGTATATAGTATTGAGTGATGCGGGATCCCCACTCAAATAGGGGCTTTGCCCCTCGACAGGAGTCGAGCAGATGTTCTAACCTTGGCTTCTAGGGTGGCCCAAGAGCGCTCTTTGAGGTCAGTGAGCCGGGGTGTTGTCAGCGACGGCCAGCCGCGAGTCGATGCCGAGGGTGTGCCGCATCGCTAGCCTAGCCCTGTCGAGCAGGTTCAATCCGGGTGGCTTCTGCCTTGCCCGATCTGTTGGTTAGTACTTGAGGGATCTAGCCCTATAGCAACCAGAACAAGGCGCGATGCCGGGAGTGGAGATGAGAATGATGCGCTGTAACGTAGTGTCGCCTGCCCGATCCCTCTGCTGCTGTGTAGCTCGGGTGAGCAGTATAGCCGGGATCCTGATCGGGACAGCGTGGGCGAGCTTGGCCATGACTCCCGCTTGGGCTCAGGGGAGTGCTCCACCGGCTCAGGCAACCGCAGGCCCCATGAGCCGGCAAGAGGTGGCAGAGCGGCTGAGCCTGGTGCCTGTTTTTGCGATTGTGTCTCAGAACGGCACACCTGTTGTTGCCAATGTGGAGCGAGATGGCCGCACCATTCAAGTGGTCTCCTTCTGGCTGGATCAAGCCCAGGCCCAAAAAATGTTGGAGCAGGTGAAAGCCAGCAACCCCGAGATAGCCAGCCAAGCCCAGGTGGTGCCTCTCTCGCTGGGGTATGCCTACGAAAAATCGGAAGAGGAGCGCGCCAAAAATAGCGATCTGTACTTCGAGGTGGTGCCGCGGCCTGCTGATGTGGAGGCAGCCAAGCAGGTACTGAAAGAAACCAGCAAAGATGTGCCTCCAGAAGCGATCGGCGTACCTCTGTTCTATGGCCGCTCCGGAGATGGGCTGCTGACCATCGAGCAGGATGGTCAGGAGGTGGTGCCCTTCTTCTTCGACCGCAACGATCTGCAGCGAGCTTTGGATCGGGCGGCAGCCCAGAACCCGGATGTGGTTGGAAAAACCCAGATTGAGGTCACCTCCCTGGCCATTGTGGTGGAGCGCATGCTGGCTCCCGATGCCCAGGCCGATGTGCAGAAGATCGCCTTTATCCCTTCCCGCTCGGCGCTGGAATACATCCAATCGTTGGCTCGGCCTGCCAACCCTTCTGCCAGTCCCCAGCCTCAGCGTTAACCCAACCCCCAGTCATACTGGCAGAACGGAATCCTTTGAGATCCCCCTCGACTCTGCTGAGGCGATTGCTGGAGTGGCGTGCCCAGGCCCTGAGGGCGGCAAAAGCGGCTGGGATCCCTGCCGAGGAGGTGGAGATTCTGCTCAAGGAACGGCTGGGGTGGGGGCCGTTGGAGCGGCTGCTGGGTCGGGCTCCGGCTGGGGCGGGGGAACTCCTGGAGGAGGTAGAGGCCCTTTGGCAGCAAAGGGTGGAAAAGCGCGTCCCTCTGCAGTATCTGTTGGGCAAAGTGGAATGGGCCGGCTTGAGCCTACGGGTGACCCCGGCGGTGCTGATCCCACGTCCGGAGACCGAGCTGCTGGTGGAGCAGGCTTCCCTCTGGTTACAAGCTAATCCTCTGCCGCCCGCATCCTGCTTGGCCGACCTGGGCACCGGCAGCGGGGCCATTGCCATCGCTTTGGCCCAGCGACATCCCCAGTTGCAGCTTCTGGCGGTGGATTCGAGCCCGCAAGCCCTAGCCGTTGCGGCGGACAACGTGGCGGCCCACCATTTGCAGGAGCGGGTGCAGTTGCTGCTGGGATCCTGGTTTGTGCCCTTGGATCCCTGGCGGGGGCGGCTGCGCGGCCTGGTTTCCAACCCGCCCTACATCCCCACCGGGGAGCTGGCCCATCTCATGCCCGAGGTGCGGCTGCACGAGCCGCGACAGGCCCTCGATGGCGGGGAAGATGGGCTGGCCCACTTGCGGCTGTTGATTCAAAGGGCACCGGACTACCTGGCCCCCAACTCCTTTTGGGCGGTAGAAGTGATGCGAGGACAAGCCCCTTGGGTGGCGGAGCAATTGCGAGAGAGGGACTGTTATCGGCAGATCCAAGTTCACCGCGATCTGGCGGGGATTGAGCGGGTGGTCAGCGCCCACTTCGTCGGGTAGAAAAGGGTAGGATCCCCATGGAGGGGGGTATCTCCAGAGCCTGCTCGCGTCAGGGGGACGTAGTCCTTACTGTGCAAAGCTTAAAGATTCGAACCCAAGGATCTGAACCTCGACGGGATCCCCTGTCCTTCGTCCGGAGCACCTTTTGAGGAAACCCGCAGCCAAACCCGATCCAGCTTCCCAGCCGGCGGCCCCTGCCGACAGGCAAGAGGCCGTAGATTGGCAATTTGCTTTTGAACGCTCTGAGGTGATGCGAGCCTTTCAGCAAGAGTTGCTCGTCAGCATTGGCCACGAGCTGCGCAACCCCCTCAGCAGCCAGATGGGATCCCTGCAGTTGGTGTTGTCGGATCTGTGCGATTCCCCGGAGGAGGAGCGGGAATACATTCAAAGTGCCAAAGAGTCCGTAGAGCGCTTGATTAAGCTGCTCGAGGAATACACCCGCCTGGCTCGCCACGATCTGCCCATTCAACCCCTGCAACCGGAGCCGACCCAACTCCGCCCCCTGCTGCAAGATGTGTACAGCCTAACTCGCCTACAGGCCCAGGATCAGGGCATTCGCTACGAGTGGCCGATCCTACAACCACCTTCTGTTTCTGAGCCGTCCGCCCTCCCGGACAGCCTTATGGTTTGGGCGGATCCCCACGGTTTGGTGCAGGCTCTGCTGGGGGTGTGTCGCTGGGGCATCCGTGCCCTGCGCTATGGTTCGATGGCTCTGCACCTCTATCCCATCGCAGCAGCGGAGGGGCACCTGTGTCTAGAGTGGAACCTGGAGGGACGGTGCCATGTGCCCGTTGAAACAAAGAGCAGTGCTACTTGGCGGGTGAGCGAGCGGCTCCTGAGAGAAATGGGGGGCGATCTGGAGCTTGGCGAAAGCGGCCTCCACCGGGTTGTCATCAAGGTAACCCTACGCCTCATCCAGTGATCCCAGACAGGTAGGCTCAGCGACTGCGCAGCCCCGGCCAATTGGCATCTGCCTTCTCGATCAACCCGGGAATGTCCCGCTCCCAGTTGCGCTGTACCCGCCGGTTGGCATTCAAGTACAGCTTGTCATCGACAATTTTCCAGGCAAAGGGATCCACCGGGTAAAGGTAGTTGTGGGCCACGGCCCAAGCACAAAACCCGCCGTACTGGGGGGCAAAGCGCTCCGGGTTGCTGCGAAACCGCTCCCGATTGTCAGCAGTGGCAAACCGCCAGGTCACCCCTCCCCACTCCCATTCATAGGCTGGGGATCCCTCGACCGGCTTGCCATCGATAAAGTAGGCCACCGGGTCATAGCCGCGCAGGGCCAGGCCATCCACCGCAAAAAAAGGGCCCGGGGATCCCTCCTCGGCAGCTCCAGCCACCTGTCCTTGGGCTGGAAGGGACAAGAGCGAAGCTGAATAAAAAGCAATAACCCCACCCCCAACCATCAGCGGCAACGAGAGCAGGATCCAACGACCTGTGCCCATAACAACCTCCCAAATCCTGAGAAAATGCCCTTTGCCTCGAGAGAGCGGCGCCTTCCTCCTCAGGTTTGGAAGAACGCCGGCGATGACCTCGACTTTTGCGAGCTGGCAACAGCTTGGCTGCACCGGGGGAAATTTGCCTGTGATTTGGATCTGGGAGATCCCAAAAGTTCAACCTTCCCGGCGCAAGGCCAACTCCGCCCGATCCAGTTGCATCAGCACCCGCTCCACCTTCTCCGGGTTGAGAGGTCGGTTGGAGGTGCGGTACTGGGAGGCCAGCGTATTAAACACGGTGCGCAGGGTGGTGAAAGACTGGAGCTTGTCGTAGCGTTGGCCGTGGTAGCGTCCTGCGAATTCTTGCATAGCCTCCATCGCTTCCGCCCGCGCCTCTGCCGGGTTCATCACGGGATCCGCTTCCGAAAGGACGGTGCGCAGGGTTTGGATCAGGGTCATGCTGTCTTCGTAGTACTTGCCGGTAAGACGGGCCGCCTGAGCGCTTGCGGTCGTCCAGCCCAGCACCAGGATGACCGAGAGGAGCAGGCCGACAAGGCGTAGAAAAAAAGTTTTCAGCATGGGAAGCTTGCCTTATGTAACTTATCTTTAAGCATAAGTCACGGCGACGCCCCAGAGGAGCTCTTGAAAAGATGCTGTTCCCACTCTTTAGCCACTTACCGCCCGAGCTGGCCCCCTACCGATCCCACGCGATCATGTTGGCCATGATTCTAGGATTTGCCTGTGCTCACAGTGGGCTGGCCTACTTGCGGCCTTGGGGGGAAGCTTGGCTGGGATCCCGTTTGTACCGCCTTCTTTTTGCGCTGGTCAGCCTCAGCTTGGCGCTGCTGTTGCTGATCTACTTTTTTAACCATCGCTACGACGGGGTGATCCTCTGGGATCTCCATGCTGTCCCCGGCATCCACACCACCGTTGTTCTTTTGTCAGCGCTCTCGTTTTTCTTTTTGTATCCGGCTACCTTCAATTTGCTGGAGATCGCCGCCATTCAGAAGCCGGAGATCCACCTGTTTGAGACCGGGATCATCCGCATCACCCGCCACCCCCAAATGGTGGGCCAGGTGATCTGGTGTGTGGCCCATTCCCTTTGGATTGGCTCCAGTTTTATGCTGGTCACCTCCCTGGGGCTGGTGGCCTATCACCTGTTCGCCGTCTGGCACGGGGATCACCGGCTGGAGCGGAAATACGGCCAGGCCTTCCGCGATCTCAAGGCCCGTACTTCTGTGATCCCCGGCTTGGCCATTCTGCAGCGGCGACAACACCTGCAACCGCGAGAGTTTCTGCGCTGGGCCTACCTAGGGGTGTTCAGCTTTGTAGTGATTCTTTATGCTTTCCATCCGCAAATGGTTTCTGCAGCCAGCCAAATTGCCTGGTAGCATGATCCCAAACAACTTCTTTAGTCTGGGAGTGATGAACTTGCAAGTTGCTTTAGATGCTTTTAATCAAGAACTTTTGACAAGTGACGGGTTGGTGTTGGTGGATTTTGGCGCCCCTTGGTGTGGCCTGTGTCGGTTCATTCAGCCGATTACCGACCGTCTCGCAGCAGAGTGGGGCGGCGCAGTTAAGGTGCTGCGGGTGAATGTGGACGACAATTTTTGGCTGCCGCGCCGCTATCGGGTGCGCTCGCTGCCGACCTTAATTTTGTTTGAGAAAGGTCAAGAAGTGCATAGGTTAGAGCACTTTGCCAGCCGTGATGAGGTGATCCGGCGCTGCGAGCAGTTGTTTCTCGCCCACCTGCGCTATGTGGGTTCGGGTGCCTGCTCCTCCTCGCTTGACCCCCAAGCCCCGCCGCCAGGGGTGTAGAGGGTGAGCACATCGCCGGCTTTCAGGGATCGGCTGGTTTTGCTGGGCAAGGGATCCCCGTTGACGAGGTTGATCCCCACCTGGCCAGGCTCGCCGCCTTCTTCCCCTTGGGGGGCATGGTGGCGCCGGTCGGTGAGCAGGGAGAGGGTGCAATCTTGCAAGGTCTGGAGGGAGCGGATCAGCCCCCAGCCGCCCCGCTGGCGGCCATGGCCGCCGGAATCTGGGCGTAGCTCGTAGCGCAGCACCCGCAGGGGATACTCCAGCTCCAGAGCTTCGATGGGGGTGTTGAGGGTATTGCTCATGCCCACGTGGACGCCGTCCAGGCCCGGTCGCTGCCGGCTGGCTCCTTGGCCGCCCCCCAGGGTTTCGTAGTAGGTGAAGTGGCGGTTGCCGAGCACACAGTTGTTCATGGTGCCCTGTCCCTGGGCAATGGCACGGGATCCGGCCACCGGGGCTAGGGCTTTGAACACCACATCGGCAATGCGCTGCGAGGTTTCCACGTTGCCCGCCACCACCGCCGCCGGAAATTGGGCGTTCACCAGGCAGCCGGGCGGGGCTACGATCTCGATGGGATCCTCCAGGCCGACATTGCTGGGCGCCGTGGGATCCAACAGGCAGCGCAGGGCAAAGAGCACCGCCGAGCGGGTCACAGCCAAAGGCGCGTTCAGGTTCCCCGCGGTGGCCGGGGCTGTGCCGGCAAAGTCCACCCGTAGCCTCTCCCCCCTTACCTCAATCTGCACCTGGATGCGGAGCGGCTCGGGCGGATCCCCGTAGCCCTCCAGGTAGTCGCAGGCGGTGTAGATCCCAGCGGGCAGAGCGCGGATCTGGGCCTGCATCCGCCGCCGGCTGTAGGCGATCACCCCGGCGATCAACTGCCAGGCCTCTTCTTCTCCAAAGCGGGCCAGCAGCTCGCGAAACCGGCTCACCCCCACGGCGCTGGCCCCCACCTGGGCCTGCAAATCCCCCCGCCGCTGCTCAGGGTTGCGCACATTGGCCAGGATCAGGCGCAGCAGATCGCCCTGCCAGCACAGCTCCCCCGTCAGGGTCATTTGGGCCAGCCGCAGCGGCGGGATCACCAGCCCTTCCTGCCAGATTTCCGTAGAGTCGGCCGGCATGGAGCCGGGGCGCATCCCCCCAATATCGGCGTGGTGGGCGCGGTTCACCGCGTAGGCGCAGACTTGTTCTGGATCCCCCAGGCCGGGGATGGCCGTAACCACCGTGATATCCGGCAGATGGGATCCCCCCTGGTAGGGATCGTTGAGGACGAACACATCGCCGGGCCGCGGGCCGGCTGCCACCACCGCCCGCACCGCTTCCGCGAGGGCGCCCAGGTGCACCGGAATGTGGGCCGCCTGGGCAATACAGTCTCCCCGAGCGTCGAACAGGGCCGTCGAGCAATCCCGCCGCTCCTTGATGTTGGCCGAGTAAGAACCGCGGATGAGGCGCGCCCCCATCTCCTCGGCGATCCCCGCCAGCGCATTGGCCATCACCTGCAACCGGATGGGATGGGAGACGCTATCCATGCTCCTCACAGCCTGCGCCCCAGCCAAACAGCCACCCTGCGGATCCCTTGCCAAAACTGAAGACGCCGCTGCCAGCGGTCGAGGTTAGTGCGATTCTCCCGCAGCCGATCCCGTAGGCGCAGCAACTCAGCCGGCGTGGGAGCCAAAGCCCGCTCAGCTGCTTCCCGCCAGTCGGCCATGGCCCGCTCCGTAATCCAAAGCGCCGATCGCAAGCTCAAGACAGTAGGAATAAAAGCAACCAGAGCAAGAAACAGCAGCCCATTGAAGCTGCAAACCGCCCAAACTGCCCACTCTGTCCCTGATGCAGCAGTCACAGAGAGCTCAGCAAGGGATCCCGACAAAGCTTACTGCTGCTGCAGCATCAAGGGGCGCAACACACGGCCATCGCCGACCACCACCACCGTGGACAATACCTGTCCGCCGCGCCGGAAGGTAATGGGTACCCGCTGGCCCACCGGGGTGTTTTGGATAATTTGCTGGACGTGCTGCACCGAGGTGACCCGCTGCCCGTCCACCCCAATCAAAATATCTCCCTGGGCCAGACCCGCTTGTTGAGCCGGGCCATCCTGGAGCAGACCAACCACCTGTACCCCTTGGATTTGAGGCGCGGGGCCAAACAGGCGACGACTGATGGCGCCTTGAGCTGGCTGTCCATCCACCGTTTCAATGGCAACCCCGATAAAACCGTTGCCTAGGACAGCAGGCGACACCTGAGCCCCGAAACTGTCAACCTGAACCGTGGGGCTGTAGAAGTTGTAAGCTTCACCCCCAACCGAGTCACAGGGGTAGGCCACAACGGCATCTGCCAGCAAGAGGGAAGCAGGCAGGGCGAGGGCAAGCTTAGACAGATGAGTTATTTTCTGCATGGTTCGACCCTGGAAACGGCGAAGTAAAGACAAGTTTGCTTTGACAAGACGCTGGAGTGGAGGAACCAGCCCAAGATCAATTAACAACAATCAAAAGGAGCCAGTGGCGGAAGCCATCGACCAGGCAGCCTGCACCGCTCTTCCCTCAGTGATAAACCCAAAATCGCCGACTGTCGATAGGCTTGGCCGTGCTCCGGGGCTGGATCCCAAGGTTTTGCCGGCATTCCTGTAGCAATTCTTCAAGGTCTTGGGATCCCCAACCCAGGCTATCTCAGCGGCTCACAGACTGGCGCAGCGATCCGTGGCCTGCAGCAGAGCGGTGCGGATCCCGGGCTCGGTGATGGAATGGCCGGCATCGGGAATGAAGTGAAACTCCGCCTCTGGCCAGGCCTGGTGCAGCTCCCAGGCGGAAATGGGCGGGCAGACCACGTCGTAGCGTCCCTGGACGATCACAGCCGGCAGATGGCGCAGGCGCTCCACCCCCCTAAGGAGCTGGTCTTCAGGATCCAAAAAACCCCCATGGACGAAGTAGTGGCACTCGATGCGGGCAAAGGCCTCGGCAAAGGTCTCCTGGCCAAAGCGCTCGATGAGCTCAGGGCTGGGGATCAACTTGCTGGTGCTGGCCTCCCAGATGGCCCAGGCGCGGGCCGCTCTCAGCCGCACCTGGGGATCCGGGTCGTTGAGGCGGCGGTGGTAGGCTGCCAGCAGGTCATCCCGCTCTTCGGGGGGGATGGGCTCCAGGTAATGTTCCCAAGCATCGGGGAACAGGTAGCTGGCCCCCGACTGGTAAAACCAGCGGATCTCAAAAGGGCGTAGCAGGAAAATGCCCCGCAAGATAAACCCCAGGCAGGAGTGGGGGTGGGTTTGCCCATAGGCCAAGGCAAGGGCGCTGCCCCAACTGCCCCCAAACACCCACCAGCGCTCAATGCCCAGGTGTTGGCGCAGCTTCTCGATATCGGCCACCAGATCCCAGGTGGTGTTCTCCCGCAGCTCGGCGTAGGGGCGGCTCTTGCCGCAACCACGTTGATCGAACAGCACCACCCGCCAGCGGCTGGGATCAAAGTACTGCCGGTAGAGGGGATCGATCCCACCCCCCGGCCCCCCATGCAAAAACACCACCGCCTTGCCCGCCGGGTTGCCGCACTGCTCGTAGTAGAGGGTGTGCAGGGAAGAGACGGGGAGAAAGCCGTAATCGTAGGGCTCGATGGGCGGGTAGAGATCGCGCTGCATAACCAGTTAGAGATTCTAAGGGCCAACGGCCAGCCGCTCAAGGCCTGCGCAGGGCGATGGTGGCCTTGGGGGGGATCCCTTCCTGGAAGGTCTCGCCATCGGCGGCCACAATGATAAATTGCAGCTCCTGCCCCGGCTGGGCGCCCAAATTGCTCCAGGGAATGGCCACCTCCAAACAGGCATCCACCACCGCCTTCACCTGATGGTTGATGGGCTGCCAGCTATGGTACTCCCCTGCCTGCAAGAGCTGAGCCTCGACGGGTGCGGGATGCTGGCCGGTGCCAGGCGGCGGCAGCGACAGCTTCAACAGGTGGCGGTAGAGATAGTTGAGGGGGGCTTCTGCCGGCAACCCCTGCAGGGGAATGGGGCTGTTGACGGTAACGCGGTTGGGATAAAACCACAGCACCTGCAATTGCTTGGGCCGCTGCACCACCGAGTTAAAATCCAGCCGCAGATAGAGGTTGAAGTGATCGAACCCGTACCAGAGGCGGCGGACGACGCTGTTGCGGTGCATGGTTCCTCGGGCTGCGCCGATCTCCACCCGCCCGGCCTGGCTCCACTCCCGTTCGGCGGGGCGACCGTTGATGGTGGGATGGATAAACCCCTGCGGCAGGCGATCCCCCAGCCCGTCGTGATCCTCGAGGGGAAACTGCAGCGCCGCCGGCACCGCCTCTCCCAAAGCGGTGTAGAGGGCCTGTAGATGTTCCCGAAACAACTGGTCAAAAACGGCATCGTGGGCGGAAGAGTGGCCTGCCCCAAACCACCAGAACCAATCGGATCCCTCAGCGGCCCAGAGGGCTTCCCAGGCCTGGAGGGTGGCGTGAGGGTGATCCTGGATCACCTGGCGGGCTTGGGCAAGGAGCTCCCAGGCGCGGTTTTTGACGGGATCCCCAATCCAAGTGGTAAAGTCGGCCTCAATCCAGGAGCCGCTGTGCAATTGTTCGGCTGGCAGAAACTCCGTGGGGGGAAACTGATCCAAAAACTCCGACACCTTCACCAAGCGCAACGCCGGGTGCTGGCTGAGGCGGGCATAGAGGTTTTCCAGGAAGGGGCGGCCATCTTGGGGGTAGTACTCCCAGCAATTTTCCCCATCCAGGGCAATGGTGACCAGCCAGGGCTGGTCTTGGGGTAGGCGGTTGCGGATGCTCTCCAGGTGGCCGATGAGATCTTTGGCGGCAGCGTCGGCAGGCATGGCGCTGTAGCTAAAGCCAATGAGATCGGAAAGGCGGTGATCCCGAAAGATGATGGCCAAATCCCCTGCCTCGCTCTCCAGACGGTAGGGGCGGTAGAGCTTTTCCGGCTCGAGGATATGGCCCTGCCCGTCGCGATGAAAGGGTTGGCCCAAGCTCCAGCCCAGCACTCCCTCGTCGGAGATGATCCAATCAAAGCCTTGTTTCTGGATCAGGGGCACGATGGCGGGGCTGACCGCCTGCTCTGAAGGCCACAGACCCCGCGGATCGCGGCCAAAGCGCTCCCGGTAGATCTGCTTGGCCCGCTCCAGTTGGCTGTGGACATCCTGCTCCCAGTGGAAGGGGTAGCGGGGCAGGGGCAAGCCGGGCCGGGCCACCCGCGCCGAGCGCTCGCTCACCAGCAGGGGCAAGATGGGGTGGGTGTAGGGGCTGGTGGTCAACTCCAGTTGGCCGCTACTTTGCAATTTGGCGTGCTGGGGCAGGATGGCGGCCAGGATCTGCTGTTGCTTGGCGTAGATCCGCTGCCGATCCGCCAGGGTAAAGCCGGATCCCATCTTGATCCAGCTCTCGATCTCAGGATCCTCCTGGAAGAGGGGATCGAACCAGGAGAGGTTGTGCCAGGCCAGCAGGTCACTGAAGTCTTGGGGCGTCCAGTACTGTAGGCACCAGTTGATCCCTTGCGATTCCCGCTGTTCGTAGAGCTGGCGGTAGCGGGGGTAGGGCTCAATCATGGTGGGGTAATGGCTGTCGAAGAAACGCTCGACAATGAAGCGCCGCTGCTCCGGGGTCAGCTTTTCGACAGGAGATAAAGTCAGCTCCAAATAGGGATCGAAAGCGGAGCCAGCCACGTAGTCTTCGATTTGCACAATGAGAGAGGGCACTAGGTTAACCGTTTGGTGCAGGCGGGGATAGCGCTCCAGCAGCAAAATTAAGTCCAGGTAGTCTTTGATCCCGTGTAGGCGCACCCAAGGCATGCGATATTTACCCGCCAGCGGGCTTTTGTAGAGGGGCTGGTGTTGGTGCCAAACCAGGGCAACATGCAGCGGGTAGGTCATGGGAGGCACGGGATCCGACCATCACCCGGATACTAGCCCATCTGTCCGGCTCCCGATCGTAAGAAACTCTGGAATGTTGAATGGTGGGGCTCCACCTAGATGGTGCCCACTGCGGGAAAACCTTGTCATTCGCCAGATTTCTCAGGACAATGGCGGCAAATGGAAGAGCTAAGTCATGACTGCTGCTACCCACGTCCTGGAACAGTCGATTGTTGTCTTTTCCCAAAACTACTTGCCCATTAGCCGGGTCAACATTAGGCGGGCGATTGTGCTGCTGCTGACGGGCAAGGCAGAGCCGCTGGCGATGATGGATGTGCCGGTGTGGAAGGTGCGCTCCCCCAGCCAGGTGATCGAGGTGCCCGAACACATCCGCCTGACCATCAAGGGCAAAGAGCGATCCTGGCGGGTGCCCCCTGTTACCCGGCGAGAGGTCTTGCGGCGGGATCACCACACCTGTCAGTACTGCGGCAGCACCCATAACCTGACCCTGGATCATGTCGTACCTCTTTCCCGCGGCGGATCTCACACCTGGGACAATGTGGTGACCGCCTGCGAACGCTGCAACCAGCGCAAGGGCAACCGCACTCCTGAAGAGGCCAATATGCCCCTCCTCAGCAAACCCCGTGCCCCCATCCACCCAACAGTGGCTTTTGCGGAGCAATTTTGGCGTGAGCACCAAAGTCGGCAAGAGTGACCTCCGCCCATCGCCAAGGCGGTACGCTCGCTGTTGGGCTTTTCCGGTCATTGCCAACGATGGGATCTTGCCACCGGTTCCCCGACAGCCCTTCCAATGAGAGGGTACTTTCCCACAGATGGTATTCGAGGGTTCTGAACGCGGCTTTGGAGACTGGCTACTCCATTTGTGGCAGCAGCCCCTGATCGCGGTGATCCGCCTCTGTAGCAGCCCAGACCAGGCTCTCCAGGGATCCACCCTGGCCATCCGGGCCGGGATCCGCCACATCGAGATCACCCCGCACGTTCCCCGCTATCTGGAGTTGATTGCCCAACTGCGGCAAGACCACCCGCAGTGTTGGATAGGGGTGGGCACCGTCTCCCATCGACAGATGGCGGAGCAGGCTTGGCAGGCGGGGGCCCAATTTTGCGTTTGCCCTTTTACGGACGAGAGCATTATCCGTTGGGGCCGGGAAGTGGGACTGCCCGTCGTGCCCGGTGCCCTTACCCCCAGCGAGATCTGGAAGGCATGGCAGGCGGGGGCAACGGCGGTCAAAGTGTTTCCGGCGGAGAGCATGGGGGGATCCCGCTACCTGCGTCATCTGCGACCGGTGCTGGGATCCCTGCCGTTGATCCCCACTGGGGGGGTGACCTTGGCCAAGGCAGCGGAATATCTGCAAGCAGGGGCCTGGGCGGTCGCCATTGCCGGAGATCTGTTTCCGACAGAGGATTGGGATCCAGACTGCCAAAAGCTGGAAAATCGGCTGCGCCAGGCGCTGCAACAGCTTGCCGAGCAGAGAAACAAAAACTGGCCCAACCTGAGCAAATCGGTAGAATAGGGTGCGTGGTGTGAGGGAGGCCGGCATGGGAGAGTTTCTAGATCTCTACCTGGAATTCCACATTCCAAGCCCGGTTGAAGAAGCCACTTGGCGCCATTGGTTCGAGATCTGGTTGCGGGAGCTGGGGGTACAGGAGCCGTGCGAGCTCAGCCTTTGCCTCACCTCCGATGATCACATTCGCCAGCTCAACCGCGAGTTTCGCCACCTTGACGCGCCCACCGATGTGCTGGCCTTTGCCGCCCAGGAGATGCCCGCCCCCGTCAAGCTGCACGAGATCACGGGGGTGCGCCTGCTGGGGGATATTGTGATTTCGGTGCCCACCGCCCGCTCACAAGCCAAAGCGCAAGGGCATCGGCTCTCGCAGGAGTTGGCCTGGCTGGCCAGCCATGGGTTGCTTCACCTGCTGGGGTGGGATCACCCGGATGAACGTTCTCTCCAGCACATGGTGCAGCAACAGCGACAGTTGCTCGCTGCCATCCAACTGGATGGAGGGGTAAGCCATGGCCAACAGTCCTAGTCGGCTGGCGGCGTTCCGGCGGCGCGTCCATTCCAAGCCCACCGGTATCGCTCCAGCGCCTTCCTCTGAGGTCGATCCCGCAGCCAATGCCGCGCCTTTGGAGGTGGATCCCTGGCGACGCCCCCCCTCTTGGCAGGTGGCCGACAACCTGGGCAAAAGTTTCTACTACGCGGGCAAGGGTTTGGCTTATGCAATCCGCACCCAGCGCAACTTCCGCATTCACATGGCGGTGGCGGCGGTAGCCTTCGGCCTTGGGCTGGGCCTGCGGCTGAGCGCTGCGGCAATGGCCCTGATCAGCCTGACCAGCGGTTTGGTGATGGCGCTGGAGCTGGTGAATACCGCTCTGGAAGCAGTGGTGGATCTCACCCTCGGCAGCAAATATCATCCCTTGGCCGAGATCGCCAAAGATTGCGCCGCGGCAGCGGTGTTGATGGCAGCAGTGGCATCCCTGCTGGTGGCGGCTTGGCTCCTCCTCCCGCCTCTATTGCTGCTGCTGCAGGATGGCTTCCCAGCACCAGCCTGAGGAGCTTGGAGAGAGAGTTTTTTATCCAGCCGGCTGGGAGTGGATCACCACCCGTCCTCCCTGCCGATCCAAGCTGAGCGGTTTGGCTTCTGCTTCAATATCGAGCTGGGCCCAAGCGCTGACCATCGCGGCTCCCACCCGTTCCCGATTTTCGGGGGCGCAGAGGGCCAACAGGGTGGGGCCGGCTCCACTGATCACCACCCCATAGGCCCCGGCAGCTATGGCTGCAGCTTGAACCGTTTTGAACCCGGTGATCAGCTCCATGCGGGCCGGCTGGTGCAGGCGATCCTGCAGGGCCACCCTCAGCCAGTCCACCCGGCCCGACTGCAAGCTGCGAATGAGCAGACCCAGATGGCTGCTGGAAAAAACCGCATCCGCCAAGCTGACGGATTTGGGCAGGATCTCGCGGGCTGCTTGGGTGGAAAGCTTAAAGTTGGGCACCGCAACCACGATGCCAATGCTTTCGTGCCAATCCACCGGACAAAACACCCATTGCCCCTGCTGCCCCTGCACACAGAGCTGACAACTGCCCTGCAGGGCGGGCACCACATTGTCTGGATGGCCTTCCAGGGCGATGGCCAGTTGTAGGAGGGTTTCGGGAGCTAGGTTGAGCGACCCGATGGCATTGGCTCCCAACAAGCCGCCGACAATAGCGGTGGCAGAACTGCCCAACCCCCGCGCCAGGGGCACGTTGAGGGTGATTTCGATTTCTACCCCCGGCACGGGCTTACTCAGCAACTCAAAAGCGCGGCAGAAGGCCCGGTACACCAGGTTGTCCTTGCTCTGGCTGATGTGGTCGCTGCCACGGTAGTGGATGCTGAGGCCAGAGGGGATCTCCCGAAATTGGAAGTGGTTGTAGAGCTCTAAGGCTGCACCAATGCAGTCGAACCCCGGCCCCAAATTGGCGGTGGTGGCCGGGACGATCACCTCGACTCGCTCTTTGACCAAGGGGACAGCTCCTCAGTGAACGATGGGCAACTCAAGGTCTACGGGCTCCCATTATCCTATGAACGACGGCCAGATCCCCACGACTACTCAGCCTGACGAGCTTCCGGGCTGTCCTGAAAAGCTTTTTATTCTTGTAACCTATGAGTTGAGTGCTGGGCATAGCGGGCCTGTTTCCACTCCGGCCATTGGCTCAACCCAGCAGGGATCCAAAAAGGAGGGGGCAGAGGCCTGCAGAAACTGTCTTGGTTGGTGTTGGGCTTGAGCTATCTCGGGCTGGGGCTGGGATCCCTGCCCCGGTTGCGCATGAACCGGGCCACGATTGCCCTGGTGGGATCCGCCTTGCTCATTGGCTTGGGGACCTTGTCGCTGCGGCAGGCTTGGGAGGCCATTGACCCCACCACGATCGTGTTTCTCCTGAGCATGATGGTGGTGAATGCCAGCTTGTCCTATGGTGGGGCCTTCCAGTTGGCTTTGCTGGGCCTGATTCGGGTGAGCCGTAGCCCCTTTGGCCTGTTGATCATGCTGGTGTTTGGCAGCGGCTTGCTCTCGGCTTTTTTGCTCAACGATACCCTGGCCCTGGTGTTTACTCCCCTCACTTTGCAGGTCACAACGGTGTTGGGGTTAAACCCGATTCCCTACCTGTTGGGCTTGGCGGCAGCCACCAACCTGGGATCCGTCGCCACCTTGAGCGGCAACCCACAGAACATTTTGATCGGCTCTTTCTCTGGGATCGGCTATCTGGAGTTTGCCGGCAAGATGACGCCCATTGCCGTGGTGGGGCTGCTGCTGGAGGTGGGGCTGCTGTGGCTCTATTACCCCCAGGTGCGCTCCTTGCAACCCTTTGCCCAGGTGCCTTGGCTGCCGCTGCGCCTCTACCCGCCCCTATTGCGCAAGAGCCTGGTGATCGCGGGGGGGCTGTTTGTGGCCTTCATAGCCGGACTTCCCTTGGCCGAATCGGCCTTGGTGGCAGCGGCCCTGTTGCTGATTACCCGCAGGCTGAAGCCGGAGCGATTTCTGGGGCAGGTGGACTGGAATTTGCTGGTGATGTTCTCCGGGCTGTTTATCTTGACGCGGGCAACGCGAGAACTGGTAGCCCTCTGGGGGATGAGCTTGGGGCCTTTGGCAGAGAGGCTGGTGGGATCCCCCCTCGCCCTGTTGATCGGTGTAGCCATTTTATCCAACATCATCTCCAATGTGCCGGCAGTGTTGTTGCTGCAATCCTTGGTTCCCCAACAGGAGACCACCACTTGGCTGTTGCTGGCTGCCGGCTCCACGTTGGCGGGCAATTTAACCCTGTTTGGGGCAGTAGCCAATCTAATCACGGTTGAGGCAGCCGCCAAAAAAGGGTACGTGCTCTCCTTTGGGGAGCATCTGCGCTTGGGTCTGCCCCTGACTCTGCTGACGCTGGGCTTCAGTGGGCTGTGGCTGGGCCAGCCCTTCCTGCCTTCTCCATCGCTCAGGTAACTTCTGCCCAGGGATCCAGCTTGTCGGGATCCCTGGGTGTGATGACTGGTGTTGCCGTCCTTGCGCTGGCACCAGCAGCCTCTCCTTCAGAGCTGTTGGTGGGTGTGGGGGTGCTGCTTGATGTTGTCAGCATCCTTCACTTCCATTGCCGTATTGAGGATCCGTCGCGGCTCGAGGCTGTGGTTGAGCTTAAACGCCCCCCGCTCGGGAGTACAAACTTGGTGCAGGGGGATGTGGCGAAACTGGGGCTTGCTGCGATAGGTGCGGGCCGCCGCTTGCAGCCGCTCCACAAAATCTTCTCCCAGCACCACCCCCGCCGGGAAGACATCGGCGGGCAAAGTCGGGGTCCCGTTGTTCACGATCTCGGCATAGGTTGTGGCGTAGAGGAGACAATAGGAAGTGCTGCGGCCCTCTTGGGCCAGGCAGTCCAAGGCGGCAGCGGGCAACGGCTCGGCCACCAGGACTTCCCGCAGGTGACCGTCCTCATCTCGCTGGAAGCAGGTGGCCACTCCCAGCACCACGTATTCCAGCCCTTGGACGGGGTGAGTTTGCGCCGTATTCGACATCGAGGCCATCTCCAAGCAGGGTTTGCGGTCGAGCGCCCTCGACCAGGGGGTCGTCCTCACAATAGCAACAACTCTTGCCTCGGGCAGCGGGGGCTGTTGCAAGATAGGAAGCGGATCCCAGTCCGATCCAAGCTCTGGGCGAGGTCAGCGGTTGGCTGCAGGGATCCAAAATTTGCTTTACTGTAGCGAAGCGGGGTCAGTGTTGCCTGAGAGAAACAAGGGCTCCAGGCAGCTTTGGCAACCCTCGATTCATCATTTGGGAACTTCCAAGGGTCCGACTATGGCGGATGGCGAATACAAGCCTGGGCTAGAAGGCGTTCCGGCCACGCGCTCTAACATTAGTTTTGTCGATGGCCAGGTAGGGATCCTGGAGTATCGGGGCATTCCCGTTGAGGAACTGACGGCCCACAGCACCTTTTTGGAGACGGCCTATCTGCTGATCTTCGGCAAGCTGCCGACGCAATCCGAGCTGAACAACTTTGACCAGGCCGTCCGCAGCCATCGGCGGGTCAAATACCGCATCCGCGACATGATCAAGTCGTTTCCTGAGTCGGGCCACCCGATGGATGCCCTGCAAACCTGCGTGGCAGGCTTGGGGATGTTCTATCCGGTGCGGGAGGCGGATCCCGACTATGTGTTTGGCACGGTTACCCGTCTGCTTGCCAAGCTGCCGACCATGGTGGCCATGTTTCACCAGATGCGCCAGGGTAACGATCCCATCCCCCCCGACGACAGCCTGGATCATGCCGCCAATTTTCTCTACATGCTCTCCGGCAAGAAGCCGGATCCCTGGCTGGCCCGCATCTTCGATACCTGTCTGATCTTGCACGCCGAACACACGGTCAACGCCTCTACCTTTGCCCTGCTGGTAAGCGCCTCTACCCTGGCCAGCCCCTACAGCAGCCTGGCCACGGCGGTGGGCACCCTTTCGGGGCTGTTGCATGGGGGGGCCAACCAACAGGTGATGAGGCTGTTGCGGCAAATCGGCTCGGTGGAAAATGTGCGCTCGTTTATCGAAGAGAAGCTGGCCAAAAAAGAGCGCATCATGGGCATGGGCCATCGCGTTTACAAGGTGAAGGATCCGCGCGCCACCATTCTGCAGCGGCTGGCCGAGGAGCTGTTCGAGCGCTACGGCCACGACAAGTACTACGACATCGCCCTGGAAGTGGAGCGGGTGTGTGCGGAGCTGCTGGGGCCCAAAGGAATTTACCCCAACGTGGACTTCTACTCGGGGTTGGTCTACGCCAAGCTAGGGATCCCGGAAGATTTGTTTACGCCGGTATTTGCCATTGCCCGGGTGGCGGGTTGGCTGGCCCATTGGCGGGAGCAGTTGTCGGATAATCGGCTCTTCCGACCCACCCAGGTGTACACAGGTGAACGCCAGCAACGCTACATCCCCATCGAGGAGCGGGGTTGAGAGCGGTTTGACAGAGCACTGGGCCGGGATCCAAACTCAATAGAGCCCAAATCGTGTGTGAGGTGGTGCGTTGAGCCCTTTGGATTCTCCCCTTTGGCGAGACGGGTTCACCCTCTTCTTGAGCATTGTGGTGCAGGCCATGCCGTTTTTGCTCTTGGGGGTGTTTCTCTCCGGGCTGATGGCCGTGTTCGTAGAGGGATCCCAGTTGGCTCGTTTCCTACCCAAAGGCAAAATCGGCAGCGCGGTAGCCGGTGGCGCCCTGGGGTTCTTTTTTCCGGTGTGCGAATGCGGCAATCTGCCCGTGGCCCGGCAACTGGTGATCAAAGGGATCCCACCCTATGTGGCGGTGGCTTTTTTGTTGGCAGCGCCGGTGTTTAACCCGGTCGTGATCTTCTCCACGTGGATTGCCTTTCGCAGCATGCCGGAGCTGGTGGTCTACCGGGTTCTTTTTTCTTTTGGCATTGCGGTGGCCATCGGCTTGCTCTTCAGCGTGCAAAAAGATCTGGAGCCTTTGTTGCAACCGGCGGTCTGGCGAGAGCTGCAGCGCAACCGCTGCCAAGAGGCAGCTCTGAAAAGCACCTCCTGCTCGCCGTTGTTGCAGGGGGGCACTTTTTGGATTGGATCCCAGGGCCATGCTCAAGGGGCTGCTGGCGGATCCCTGGCCACTCCGCAGACTGCCGAAGAGGTGTATCGGGCAGCGCTGGCCGCTGCCCCTGCTCTCTCTTGGCGGCAAAAGGGATTGTTGCTGCTGCAAACCTGGGCTAGAGAGATTCGCGAGCTGGGATCCGTGCTCATCCTGGGTTCGGCGATGGCGGCCTTTGTGCAGACGGTGATCCCGCGTTCGTTTGTTCTAAATTATGGCCAAGATGAACTGGTCTCGATCCTGATCATGATGGCCCTGGCCGGGATCATTTCTATCTGCTCGACGGTGGATGCCTTTTTTGCCCTCTCCTTTGCCGCCACCTTCACGCCGGGATCCCTGTTGGCCTTTATGGTGTTTGGGCCGATGGTGGACTTGAAGGCCATTGGCTTGATGCTGACTTTGTTCAGGCCCCGCGCCATTTTCTACTTGGTGCTCCTGACTTTTCAGTTCACTTTAGTAGGGGCTTTGGCCATCAATTACTGCGCCAGTTAACTCGCCTGTCCTGCATTTGCTCAACGTAAGGCGCGGGATTCCCCACCCGGGTGGGGAGGGATAGCGCCTCCTGACTGATTCTGGATATATCGCTTCA
>NZ_JANSJJ010000293.1:0-506 GCF_047502715.1 Synechococcus sp. H55.10 | reverse complement strand
GATCCGGGCCGTGGTTGAGCAGGATGAAGTGGGTACCATCGGGCAACTGCCCCACCATCATCAGCCGATCGGGGGCGGAGCCCACCTGGGCGGTCGTGCCGGAGGGCAGGGTGCGCAATCCCAGAGTGCTGTGGTCAATGCCTGCTCTAGGCAAGATCCGGGTCGGATCCCCGTCTGTGGCCTCCAGCAGATGTTCCCATAGATGGGCCAAGGCGCGGGGGGAGAGGTACAGCTCTTGCCCGCCTGGGCCAAGGCGAATTTCCGACTGGGCAGGGGCCAGTTTGGGATCCAGATGGGCAACCGGCTGAGCTACCAACCGCTGCTGCAGGTACTCCAGCAGGGCTGTTCTGCCTCCCAGCTCCGCTAACAGGGCTTCTACCATGGCGCGATCGTTGCTGCCGTTGAGGATTTGTAGCAGGGATCCCAGGCGCAGCGAGGTGTAGCTGGCCAGGCAATAGATCTCCTCTGTCAGCTCCCTTAATGTTGACCCGGAGCCGCCGATGGCC
>NZ_JANSJJ010000292.1:0-507 GCF_047502715.1 Synechococcus sp. H55.10 | reverse complement strand
ATCCCCAGGGGCGCAAAGCCTCGAGAACCTCTGCCTCGTTGATGACCCGCCGCCAGCGGGCAGCCCGACGACTAATGTAGATCCGCCGCGGTAGCCCCGCCGCCTGCTCTCTCGGAGCCAGTTGCTGCAGCACTTTCCAGCCCCTGGGGGTTAGACACCCCACCGGCCCCGCCAGCGAGGGCACAATCAGGTTCTGCGCTTGCAGATGGGATCCCCCTGCCTGCTCAAAGCTAAGGAGGCGCTCTGGTGGGATCCCTAAGGCAGCTAAGCTTTGCACCTGAAAGGGCTTGCCCTGGTAGCCGTGGACCAAGAGGGGGATGTCCTTTTCGAGGACGCCGGAGCGGCGTAGGAGATCGAGGGCGGGCAGGATGTCCACCATCCAATGGAAGTAGTTGACCGCCCCCAGGGGCAAGAGGGCTACAGAGCCCTCCAGCAAATTTGGCACCCCTAGGTGGGGTAGGTCCAAGACGGGGGGGTGCTCCAGGTGCTCTGGCTTCCAGTCCCAGT
>NZ_JANSJJ010000291.1:0-508 GCF_047502715.1 Synechococcus sp. H55.10 | reverse complement strand
CCTTAACTTCAGGGGGAAAACATTGAGCGATGGCCTCCAACATCAGGTGGCACTTTTCTCGGTAACGGCGGATCAAAAGCTGAATGTGGCTCTCTAGGCGGCCTTCCCCGCAGTAGCGGGCCACCACCCGGCCCAAAAAAGGTCCCAGGGATCCCTCGCTACGAAACATCTCCAAGCGGCGGATGATCTCGGGATGGCCACAGGCCCAGCCCACCCGCACCCCCGGCACCACAATCTTGGAAAAGGTGCCCACGTGCAGAACCCAGCCCTCTTCATCCAGCGCGGCCAAACTGGGCAAGGGATCCCCGACAAAGCGTAGGTCGTAGTAGGCCTCGTCCTCCACCACCACCACGCCGTATTCAGCCGCCAATTGCACCAGCTTCTGCCGCCGCGGCCAAGAGAGGGTGCAGCCCCTGGGATTGTGAAAGGTGGGAATGGTGTAGATAAAGCGGGGCCGGATCCCTTGGCGGGCTAGCTCGCGCAACACCTCTTCCAGGCAATCCACCAC
>NZ_JANSJJ010000290.1:0-511 GCF_047502715.1 Synechococcus sp. H55.10 | reverse complement strand
GTCCGCGCCGCATCGAAGGTCAAGAGTCAGGCTCCTGGATACTGATCGACTATGCCGATCTCATTGTCCATGTGCTCATGCAGGAGGAAAGAGACTACTACGACCTAGAATCTTTCTGGATCCAGGCCCAGCGAGTCGATTTGCCGCTGGCGGGTTAACCGCATGTTTTTTCGGATCCCTACCTTCGGCGTCGGCTTGAGCATTCCAAGCTTTGGCACGCTAAATTGGTCAATTATCAAGAAATATGTAAATCCCTTAATATTCTCATAATTTTCCACATAGCCCTATGTTAGCGTAGTGGACGAGGAGTGGTTGGGTAAGATCTTCTCTCTGCGGCTAAGTTTCTATAGTCTTTGTTAAATCCCCTGCCCTGTACTCCTCAAAACGCCGATAATTTTTCAATGGCATCCCAGGCCAGTGAAGAGATTTTCTGGCTGCTGAGGGTTTCTGCTGGCTACTTTCAGTGGCAAGTGAGAAGGCAAATGAGAGGGGAAAGAATCAGCCGTACAAA
>NZ_JANSJJ010000289.1:0-512 GCF_047502715.1 Synechococcus sp. H55.10 | reverse complement strand
AAGCAACACCGGCTTGACCTTCAAAGTGGGCAAAAGAGCGCCAATGGCCGGGCGGTCGATCCCCGCCAATCGGCCTAAGTTGAGGTAGGCAGCGGCCATCGCAGCCCCAGTGTTGCCAGCAGCCACCACTGCATCTGCCTGCTTGGTGCGCACCTGTTGCATGGAGACGTTGATAGAGGCCTGCGGCTTTCTGCGCACCGCCAGGGGCTCTTCCGCCATGCCCACTTCGTCCTCAGCAGGCACGACAGTGATCCCAGGCGGCAGTGGCCGGGGCAGAAAAGGCTCGAGAGCGTCTGGACGACCGACCAGCGCAATCCCCACCTGAAGATACCGATGGGCCAGCAGGGCGCCCTTGATGATCTCTTCGGGAGCGTAGTCACCTCCCATCGCATCAACTGCAATTCGCACGAGCTGACCTCACACTGGAACACTCCTGACAAGCAAAATGCGGGGATCTCCGCTGCTTCTTTGCCTCGAGAAGTTGGGATCCCACTATCTACAAGGGGCTATCG
>NZ_JANSJJ010000288.1:0-512 GCF_047502715.1 Synechococcus sp. H55.10 | reverse complement strand
CTCATAGGGTTTAGCTAAACTGGCGCAAAACCCGTTTTGATGGGTAAAGCCTCCCGAGATCTCGAAAGGCAAACCTTTGGCTTTGCTTATCCCCTGACACAATCCAAGCCACTTACTGACTGAGAGGGCAGGATATTCAGCACCTCAATCACCCCAACATACAAGGAGGAGAGCAAACTGCAGCAGCCAGCAGGCGACCTTGAGGAAGGTTCCTGCAGACAACTGTAGCCGTTCACACCAAAATGTCTTCCCTAAATTAGCCCGCCCTTGGGGAAACAGCAACAGGGCAGACGAAGAAAATCTCAACTTTACCCCATTCCTTCCCAGCCTTGAGATCCTGGTCTAGGGGATCCCTGCCTTGGCCTAGTCCGGGGAATTGACTCAATGCTAACTTAAATCCAGCTTTCTTTAGCAGCTCTGAACCCATCCCTGCCTGAGCCGCGACGCCTATGACCCACCCCTTCCTGCAGCATCTCCAGGAACGCGTGATTGTCTTCGACGGGGCAATGGGA
>NZ_JANSJJ010000287.1:0-512 GCF_047502715.1 Synechococcus sp. H55.10 | reverse complement strand
GCTGGGTCATATGTGTATAAGAGACTGCATCCCAAGAAGCCTATAACCCGCCGTTGCTAATACCCAAAACGCCACGGCCTAAAAAGGCCAGCGACTCCACCAGGGTAAAGTAAGGTGGCAGAGCCACCACATGGTTGGTTAAGAGATAGTAATTGACAAAAAAGCTGCTCAAGCCAAGGCCAGAAGGGATCCCGGAAAAGACCAAGATCCGCCGCACCATGCGCCGGCTCACCTCCGGAGGGATAACAGCAACCGGCTCTCTTTGGGTCGGCTGCTTCTCCACCTGAGCAGGGGTAGGGCTGGAGCGGCGGCGGGAGGCTTTGGAATAGCGGCTGGACTTGCCCACGAAGGTAGCTCTCCAACAGCGATTTAGCTAGCTGCCTACTTTCTCACGCGGATGTTCAACCGTTCGGCCAGCTCCCGGATGCGGTCGGGAGAACGTTTGGCAATGTAGTTGAGCAGACGCTTGCGCCGACCGATCATCATCATCAGGCCGCGGCGGGAGTTAAAAT
>NZ_JANSJJ010000286.1:0-513 GCF_047502715.1 Synechococcus sp. H55.10 | reverse complement strand
GGTGGATCCCCGCGTAGGCCAGCGCCCAGTTTCCCGGAGCGGGGACATTGGGGCAGAAGGGGGCAGCCTGGAGCCGCCGGGGGAAGATCTCTTGCCGCCAGCAGGGGGCGGAGCGGAGCAGAAGCGCAAAGAATCCCGGCGTCCTGACTGGGGAGAAGATGCGGAAGAGCAGGGTTCCCGCAAAGACCAGTCCGCCTCTGGGCGATCCGCTCGCGCCGGTGGGGTGGAGTTCCCAGAAAGTCGTCCAGCCCGGCAAGCCATTACTGTGGAGATGACCCCCTTGCAACAGCGGGTCTACTCAGAGTTAGGGCTGTCGCCGCTGTTGCTCCTGGATCAGCCACCGCCCTCAGGCCGCGACACAGTGGTGATGGTGGCCCTGCCGGGCACTGTAAAGATGGCCAGCCCGGAAGAGGCGGAGGCCGGTGCAACTTCTGGCAACGGCACGGCGGAGAGGTTTCCCCCTGAAGCCGCCGCTTTGCCGGAGCAGGAGCCGGTGAATACTCTTCCCCCACC
>NZ_JANSJJ010000285.1:0-515 GCF_047502715.1 Synechococcus sp. H55.10 | reverse complement strand
CCCGGTAGAGTTCCGGCAGCCCGTAAACCGCCTGCTCGTTGGCCTGGCGGTAGGCAGGGCTAGGCCAGTTGGGATCCGTCTGGCCCAGGCGATACCAGGATTGGTAGGTGGCCAGGTTGCGAAAGCGGTAGTCCGCCGAGAGATCTAGGACTTTGCACCCCTTGGCCAGCAAAGGCGGCGCTAGGTCTGCGGCCAGTCCGTTGGGCAGAGAAAAAAAGACAACGTCGCTGCTAGCGGCGATGGCCTCCACATCCACTGGCTGAATGGTCAAGTCCACCGCCTGGGCTAGATGGGGGTAGAGATCCCCGTAGCGTTTGCCGGCGCTGTCTTGACCGGCCAGGTAGGTAATCTGCACGCCGGGGTGTTCGCTGAGCAGCCGCACCAACTGCACCCCTCCATACCCGGAGGCCCCGACAATGGCGACGCAGACGGGATCGGTGGGAGGAAGAGAACGCGGAGCCGTAGTGGCCATCGGGTCTGGCTGCACAAAATTGAGCGCTTGCATAATAATTTAT
>NZ_JANSJJ010000284.1:0-490 GCF_047502715.1 Synechococcus sp. H55.10 | reverse complement strand
AAGAAAAGCAGGAGCAGCAAACAGCAAAGCAAAGCGATGGCCGTGGCAATTCCCTTTTTCATAGGCAGGAGGGGCAGGAGCAGCAGTGAAGGGGCTGGAGTTCCTGCTCTGGGAAAGACTTAGACAATAGCCGACTACCCTCTACCCCTGAGGCAAAAGCGGAGCTCACCGCTATCCCTCGCCTAGACCTAGAGCAGGCTTGTCCAACCCTACGCCCTAGCCTACCACCTGGGCTTCCCCGTTGCTGCTTTCCCCAGCCGAGAATAGCAGTTGATATAGCCGCTGCTGCTCGGCAGGGTTGCGGTAGCGCTGTTGCTGCAACGGCCAATCCTCCAAACCCAGCACTTCTTGCTCACGTAACCTAGGCTGTAGGGCCGAGTCGGCGGGCAACTTGGCCTGCAAAACCTGTAAATCGTTGAAGCGGCCCAGTTGCTCCTGTAGGCCTTTCAGAGTTTTGATCCACTCCTGCACCTGTCTCTTATAAACAACT
>NZ_JANSJJ010000283.1:0-516 GCF_047502715.1 Synechococcus sp. H55.10 | reverse complement strand
GCCCTTGATGAAAGGGATCCACAAAAATCTCCGCGTCTGCAAACAAGGGCCGCACCAAAAAGTGACCGGGCATGCCCACCCCTGCCATGGGAAAATCGATCCGCCGCGCCAGCTCTAGATAGATTAGAGAAAGAGTAATCGGGATACCGGTACGCCGATCGATCACCTCGTTTAAAAAGCTGTTGCGCGGATCGTAATAGTCTTCGCTGTTGCCACGAAAGCCCAGATCTTCAAAGAGATAGTGATTTAAAATCCGGATGACGCGCAGGGGGTAGCGCTCGGGAGGAAGACGCTCTTGCACTTCTGCGGCCATCTCATCCAAAGCGGCCAAATACTCTTCTACATCCAAGTCGGGATAGGCTTCCTGAGCAATCCAGAGGGCCGCTCGGCCCAGATCGATGGAATCTGATTGAATTTCCTGGATGAAGCGTTGGCGGGCGGCAGGAATGCTCATGGGAGGCTGGAGTTTTCGGCGACCATCTCGGCTAGAACAGGAGCGTGCAGAAGCTGGTCAAC
>NZ_JANSJJ010000282.1:0-516 GCF_047502715.1 Synechococcus sp. H55.10 | reverse complement strand
TGCCCAGGCAGCTCTGGCCCTAACCGCTGTAATCACTGACCTGGATAAGGTAGCTCTGACGGAGCGGCTAGAGATCGAGCTAGAAAATTTAGGCGATCTGGAACTATTGTTGGTGGACTTCCTGAATGCAGTGATCTACGAGATGGCAGTTAGAGGAATGCTGTTTGGGAAAGTTGAAGTGCATCTTGCAAAAGACCATCTCAAAGCCAGCCTGTGGGGGGAAAGAGTTGACCGCACCAAGCACCGACCGGCAGTAGAAGTTAAAGGGGCAACTTACACGCAACTCAAGGTAGCTCAAGAGGGTGAGCTTTGGGTGGCACAGTGTGTGGTGGACGTGTAAGGGAGGCAGTCTATGGATATCAGGAAACTTGAGCGTCTAGATGAAACGGTTTGGCGCATTCCTCCTAAAGGCAAAATGCGTGTCCCGGTCTTGATCTTTGCCGATGAAGAGTTAATCCGGGAGATGGACGACAAAGTGGCCGAGCAGGCCAGCAACGTGACCACTTTGCCAGGGAT
>NZ_JANSJJ010000281.1:0-516 GCF_047502715.1 Synechococcus sp. H55.10 | reverse complement strand
ATAATAGCTTCAGCAACGTGCCCTACTGGGATCCTCTGCGATGGAAGCCTTCTTCGAGTTCCTTTGGTCTGCCTCGGCCGTTTTGCTGGTGATACTGGTGTTGTTGCATAGCCCCAAAGGGGATGGGCTGGCGGGCATCGGCGGCCAAGCTCAATTGTTCTCCAGCTCCAAAAGCGCCGAGCAGAACCTCAACCGCATCACCTGGACGGTAGCCACCCTCTTCCTCTCCATCAGCGTGGTGTTGGGGGCAGGCTGGCTCTCGGCAGCCACAGGCCCCTAGGGATCCCTGTCATCGTGGCGGTCATCTACTTGCACGGATTCGGCTCTGGGCCCCAATCGGCCAAGGCTACTTTTTTCCGGCAGCGGCTGCAGCAGCTTGGGATCTCTCTGCAGGTGCCCGATCTCAACCAGGGCAACTTTGCCCAGCTTACCTTGACCCGCCAGATCCGGCAGGTTTCTGAGCAGTTGGCGCAAATGGGCCATCCTCCCGTTACCCTTATTGGTTCTAGCTTGGGG
>NZ_JANSJJ010000280.1:0-516 GCF_047502715.1 Synechococcus sp. H55.10 | reverse complement strand
ACAATAACAGCCAGGGCTGCACCGTCAAGGCCAGCAGCAGCACCAGCCAGCGAGTTACTCGCCCCACATTGGCCCCCATCTGCTGGCCATAGACAGCGTGGACAAGATGGCCCCCATCCAGTTGGCCCACCGGCACCAGGTTAAAGGCAACCACCACCAGACCCAGCCAGCCGGCAAAGGCCAGCGGGTGCAGATCGATCACCTGGCCCGGCTGCAATTGATCCCCCAGCACCATACGCGCCAGGATTGCCAGCAGCACCGATAGGCGTGGATCGATGCGATGGAAGCTAATCGGGGTCGGCTGCCCCTCTGGCACTGGCGGAGGCTCCGCAGGCGTCGAAAAGACTAGCCCCAGGAGCAACATTGCCAAAGCAACGAGGCTGCCTGCCAGCGGCCCGGCAACGGCAATGTCAAACAGCACCTTGCGGTTGGGCACCGGTTCTTTCAGCTCAATGAAGGCCCCAAAAGTTCCCAAAACAAAAGGCACCGGAATGAAGTAGGGGAGCGAGGTTTTGA
>NZ_JANSJJ010000279.1:0-518 GCF_047502715.1 Synechococcus sp. H55.10 | reverse complement strand
GCCACCACTGGCGTACTGTCTCGTCCAAGGCAGACAAGCGCGGCTCCACCTGCCGCCCGCGGCTGTACCACTCCACCAGGCGGTGGAACTGCTGGCCTCGCCGTTGTTCTGCTTCGTGCTCAAAGGCATTGGCTGCAGGCCAGAGGAGCCGCTCTAGGTACACGTAGCAAAACAAGCGGGGGCAGTAGTCCAATAGCGATAGAGCCGAAGCCGAGAGGTTGACCTGCTCAAGCCACAGCCTCAGCGAGGAAAGAGCGGAAGGGATCCCGGACATGGACCAAGACGAGAAGTTCATGACGATTCTAGGGGACTGCAATTGGGTCGGCTGCCAGGACAAAGAATGGCCTCTAGAAAGGGATAGAATTAAACTCAGGCTGGCGCTAGAGGTTTTGGTTTTTGGCCACTAGCGCCTGAGCCTTGGCAAACCGTCTTGAGAGCGAGGAAAAGGCCGTGGAGCTAGCTGAGATCGAGGAGTTGATGAACAAAGCAGTGCAGGCCACCCAGCGCTCCTTTAACAC
>NZ_JANSJJ010000278.1:0-519 GCF_047502715.1 Synechococcus sp. H55.10 | reverse complement strand
GTTCAAGTCAGGCCGAGTTTGAAACACCCGATCCACCTCCCGCAGCATCTCTGTATCCAGCCGCTCCAGCAGAGTTTCCAGAATATCTTCAGGCCTGACCAAAACCCGCACGGGGAAGCGATAGCCTTCGCATCGGTAATCTCCGCAAAGTTTAACCAGCTCGTTCCGAACTCGGATCTGCACCGCCGGATCGAGGTCTCTCACCGGTAGGGGGACTTCTGGCTCTGGCTGCTGTTCCGCTTCCTGGGCCCAAGTTAGAAATCGGCCGCCCCCTGCCCCGAGTATCAGCGATCCGCACAACAAGCCGAGTCCCAGACCCTGGAGGGGGAAGCTCCGGCCTAGGTTGCCCTGCCTGGAGCGCTGTGAAAAGCAATCCCGATTCGGGCTACTCGGCGGGTTGTTCATAGGTTAACCAATACGGCAGCGATGGCTATCGCCAACTCTACCCGACATCTGCCTAAGAGGCACTAGGCCAGGGGAAAAATGGAGTTGCTCTTGCTGGGTATCGCTGCTCTAAGG
>NZ_JANSJJ010000277.1:0-465 GCF_047502715.1 Synechococcus sp. H55.10 | reverse complement strand
GCCCGCTGGCGCGAGGAGTGCTTGTGCAAACGCATCCAGAGTCGCCTCCAGCTTGGCGGCTTGCGACCCAGATACCTTGAGCTTGCAGGAGATAGTTAAAACTTGGGTCATGTTACAACTATACGACGTCATCTGCATTCTTCCCAGCCCTGGCCCTACGGCTACAGGGCGGGGTTCTGCGGTTTCTAGCTAAATGGACTACAGAAATACCGGAATCACCGTCGAGGCTCAAACGGCAAGGTACCCATGGTACACGCTGCAATTGTCCTTACGATCCTGCTGGGCTTTTGGGGAGTGGTGGTCAAGCGAAATCTAATCATGAAAATCTTGGCCATGGATGTGATGAGCACCGGGGTTATCGCCTTTTTTGTCATTTGGGCCGCCCGCACCGGCGTGTTCACTCCCATCTACAAGCCCTGGCGCCAGGTGGACTATGCCGGCCCTGTCTCTTTTTCCCATCTGACC
>NZ_JANSJJ010000276.1:0-520 GCF_047502715.1 Synechococcus sp. H55.10 | reverse complement strand
TGCCAGCGCTGCTCCGCTTCCGCCTCTGTCTCGGCATAGCCCGCCAGACGCGCCTCGAGATGTTCCCGCTGTTCTTGCCAGGCTGCCTGTTGGTCATTGTACAGAGCCCGCAGGCTGTTCAGCTCCGCCTGGGTTTCGGCAATTTGGGTGCGGGCCAACGAAAGCTCTGCCTTGAAACGCTGTAACATCTCCACCCGTTTTTCCGCCAGGTCTTGCGCTTCCAGCAAAGAAGCCTGGAGCTCCTGCTGACGGTGTTCCCACTGACGGCGCTCCTGGGCATGGGCCAGCCGCAGCTGCTCGATCTGCTCCTGTAAGGCTTCGATGTCTTGGCGCTGCCGCTCGTTGAGGCGTTGCCGCGCCGCCAGCTGAACTTCCTGCTCCGAGAGCTGAACCTTTTGCTCTGCCAAAGTTTGTTGCAACTGGCGCAGGGCGTGTTCCCGCTCCTGCAGCGTCTTTTCTTGCTCAGCCACCTTCTGGCGTAGAACCCGGCATTCCGCTTCCAAAGCAGCGTCTGCAGGCG
>NZ_JANSJJ010000275.1:0-521 GCF_047502715.1 Synechococcus sp. H55.10 | reverse complement strand
GTTCTATGTCCGGGTTTGATGCATCGGCAGACAGGAGCCGTCGTTCTCCTTGGGCTGCATTGGGTTACACGGGTCAAGCAGATTACCTGCTGGATGAGCTGCTTGAGGATTTGGAGCACAGCCTTGAAGAAGGGCTGGTGGAAGAGTACCCCTATTGGGGCACGCGCCCGCCTCTGCCTTTGCGGCGCTCTTCTATTGCCTCAGGGATCCTACTGGGTTTGGCTTTGGCGACCACTCTGGTGGCAGGGCTAGCCTTCTGGATGACCCTGCGCCCCCGGCCAGGAGTCTTTTCTCAGGCCACTCCTCCTCGGCTGAGGGATCCTTTGACTGAGGCCCCCGATTCTCCCAACTCCGATTTCCTGCTGGCCCAGGAACCATCCCTGCCCCCATCTGCGGGAGGTGGAACTCCTCGAGATCCATCTGCGGAAGTGTCGTGTCAGGAGCCACCGGGGTCAACCCATTCTCTTATACACATCTGTCGCTGCCGACGATCATGACTGTGGAGATCTAGGTGGTCGCCG
>NZ_JANSJJ010000274.1:0-521 GCF_047502715.1 Synechococcus sp. H55.10 | reverse complement strand
TTTGCCCTGTTTACAGCAGGAGCTTTGGCCTCGTTGGCGCTGCCGGGGATGAGCGGGTTCGTGGGTGAGCTGACGGTGTTGCTGGGCTGGACCACCAGTGACGCCTATGCGCCGGCCTTTAAGGCAGGGGTGGCCCTGCTGGCGGCGGTGGGCCTCATTCTTACCCCCATCTACTTGCTCTCCCTGCTGCGGCAGGTGTTCTATGGGGCTCAGGATCCCGGGCTGGTGCTAGAGGAGTATCTGGGGGACATGCGCCCACGGGAAATGGCTGTCGCCCTCTGCCTGCTCTTGCCCATCCTCGGCATCGGCCTCTACCCCCGTTTGGCTACCCGGACCTACGATGTCACGACGGTAGCGGTGGCGGCCCAGTTGCGCAGTGTCCTGCCGACGGAAATTGTGCAACGGCCCCTCTTGCCGGTGCAGCCGGCTCAGGTGGCGGCCTTGCCCCCGACCGATTAGAGGGTGTCGGGATCCCCGCTTTTGCCTTCAACGGAAGAGCTGTTGCTTGAGAAGTCCTCTAC
>NZ_JANSJJ010000273.1:0-521 GCF_047502715.1 Synechococcus sp. H55.10 | reverse complement strand
GGAAAAGCAAGTGCAGCGGGAGCGGGAGTTCGCCGAGATGGAGCAAAACATCAGCCGCATCCACTACTTTTACCGGAAGGCAGACATGCCCCTGGAGATGCGGCAGCTCCTCACCTACCGCAAGCTGATGGCGCTGGACTACTTTACTCCCCAGGCAGCGAAAGAGCTGATCAGGCAGTGGCAGCAACAAGAAGAGCGAGAACAAGAACGCCGCAAGGTCTAGAGGCCGTTTCCGCGCCAGACCCGTCGCAGGGGTAGCAATTGCTACAGGTATAGTTCGTCCAGAAGCTGCAGCAGGACAAAGCAGAGCCCGGCGCTGCCCAAAGGCACGGTCAGGTTATCCAACCCCCACCAAGAGAAGACCTCTAGGCCCATGGCTATGCCTCCCGCCAAAAGGCTGATGGCGAGCAAGGAGGGAGAAAAGCCGAAGTACCCCAGCAGTAGCGCCGCAATCACCAAGCTGCTCACTGCCCACATGGTCAGGGATCCCTCCCAACTTTTTTGAATGGATCCCAGTTGAT
>NZ_JANSJJ010000272.1:0-522 GCF_047502715.1 Synechococcus sp. H55.10 | reverse complement strand
GGATGGGAGTCTGGGCTGCAGGCCGCCTACTTGAGATGGTAGCAAAGAATTTTCGAGGCATCTGGGCAGATCCTCAGGCACTCTGCAGAGGTTGCCAGCGAATTGACCGCTCTCGACCCAGCTCCACCACAAATTTCACGCCCTTATCTTCTTGGCTCAGCTTCACCAGGTAGGAGAGCTCTTGCCGGCTGAGCACATGCCCCTCATAAAACCAAAACACCAATCCCTTAGCCTTTGGGGGCAAGGTGGCACGGTACTGCTCGATCAACGAGGGGTAGAAATAGGTTCGCCGCTGCGATTTGCCCAGCGTGGCAGGCCGCACCCCATGGCTGGACGTCAGATAACTGACCAAATCCCCAATCCCCTTGCTGGATAGGGTGACTACCTCGTAGCCGGCCCCGCGCAGCCGCCGCAGGTAATGCCCTTCGGATCCCCCTTCCGGGGTGACAAACATGGCCAAAGCCCCGCATTGCTCGAGCTGTTGCACAAACTTGGCACCTGAGCCCACCAGCAACATAAAGC
>NZ_JANSJJ010000271.1:0-523 GCF_047502715.1 Synechococcus sp. H55.10 | reverse complement strand
GGCACGCCCACGGTGGAAAGGGTAATGTGCCGCTGGCCGATGCCGATATCTTGGTGGAGGCGGCGGATGGCCTGCACCACGGTGTCGCGGTTGAGCAGGGGCTCCCCCATACCCATGAAGACCACGTGGCTGACGCGGCGGCCAAAGTCCTCCTGCACCGTTAACACCTGATCCAGGATTTCGTGCAACTTGAGGTTGCGCCGGTAGCCCATCTTGCCGGTGCCGCAGAAGCCGCAGGCCATGGGGCAGCCCACCTGGGAGGAAACGCAGACAGTTAGCCGCTTGGCGGTTTGGATCCCCACCGTCTCAATCAACTCCCCATCCGCTAGCTGCAGCAGCAACTTAACGGTGCCGTCGCGGGATTCTATCCGCTGCACAACCTGGGAGCGCCCCACAGGATAATCCTGCAGCGCCTCGCGCCAGGCTTTGGGAAAGACCGTCACCTCCTGCAGGGAGCGGATCCCTTTTTGGTAGATCCAAGTGTGCAGTTGTTGCCCGCGGTAGGCCGGCTGCCCCTGCTCAA
>NZ_JANSJJ010000270.1:0-524 GCF_047502715.1 Synechococcus sp. H55.10 | reverse complement strand
TGTTTGCCCTGGTGCGGGTTAAGCGCCACTACGTCGAGGGTAAGTTTGATTTGCTAATCATTGACTCAGCTCCCACCGGCACGGCCTTGCGCCTTTTGAGCCTGCCCGATGTTTCCGGGTGGTACATGCGCAAGTTTTACAAACCTCTGCAGGGGTTGGCGCGGGTCCTGCGTCCCATTGCCGAGCCCATTGTTAAAGGGCTAACAGGGATCCCCCTGCCGGATGACCAGGTGCTGGATGCCCCCTACGAGTTCTACCAAAAGATCGAGCGGCTGGAGCGCATCCTCACCGACAACCGCATCACTTCCGTGCGCCTGGTCACCAACCCAGAGAAGATGGTGATCAAGGAGTCGCTGCGGGCGCATGCCTACCTCAGCCTCTACGGCGTCGCTACCGACTTGGTGATCGCCAACCGCATTTTGCCGGAAGGGGTGGTGGATCCCTACTTTGCTGCCTGGAAAGCCGCTCAACAGAGATATCGCCGGGAGATCCACGAGAACTTTGCCCCCCTGCCTGTGGTGGAG
>NZ_JANSJJ010000269.1:0-524 GCF_047502715.1 Synechococcus sp. H55.10 | reverse complement strand
CCCTAGTCTATGTGGCTGGCCGCGGTATTGTCCTACAGGAGCCCTCTGTTGTCGCCATCGACCAAAACACCAAGCAACCCCTGGCCGTGGGGGAAGATGCCAAAAAAATGTTGGGCCGTACCCCTGGCAACATCGTGGCTGTGCGCCCTCTGCGCGATGGGGTGATCGCCGACTTTGACACGGCGGAGATGATGCTGAAGCACTTCATCCAGCGGGTGCATGGAGGTCGTTACTTGATCGCCCCGCGCATCGTCATCGGGATCCCGAGTGGGGTGACTGGCGTGGAGCGACGGGCGGTGATGGAAGCGGCCCTGCAAGCTGGCTCGCGGGAGGTATATTTGGTGGATGAGCCGGTGGCGGCAGCAATCGGAGCGGGGCTGCCGGTGCAAGAGCCCACCGGGAACATGATCATCGACATCGGCGGCGGCACCACCGAGGTGGCCGTCCTCAGCTTGCAAGGGATCGTCCTCAGCGAGTCGGTGCGGGTGGCAGGAGACGAGCTGAGCGAGGCCATTATCCAGTAC
>NZ_JANSJJ010000268.1:0-526 GCF_047502715.1 Synechococcus sp. H55.10 | reverse complement strand
CCGCAAGGGCCTGGTCTGATGCATCACCCATGCCCGCAACTCGAACGGGTCGTAGTCTTGCTTGTGCAGTTGTAGGCCACCGTATCCCAGAGGTAAGCTGGGCGCAGGCGCCACCCAAGCGGGCAGATCTCCGACTGAAGCAGTCAGAGGGCGGCCGGGCTCCGATTGAGACTGTTGGTAGAGGGGCTGGAGCTTGCTCAGGAGCATTTTGGCGACGCGGGCGTATTCAGCCTTCTTGTTGATCTGGTTGATAGCGTTGCGAAAACACTGGCCCAGAGCCTCAAGCGTGGCGTGCTCTCGGCAGAGCTGCTCCAACAGCGCCTTCAATTCCTCCTCGTTCAGCTTGCTGGCATTGCTTTCCCAACTGCGGGTGCAGGTGAAGTAAACCAACTTTTTCACCCGGTCTGCGTACCCGTCCCGCTGCACTTCTTGCACGACAAGGCGAAGGGGATCCGAGACTGCCATAGGGAGCTGCCGAGCGGAGGTGCGTGTATCTAAATCTACTAGGAAGGCTCCTCTGAGGCCC
>NZ_JANSJJ010000267.1:0-528 GCF_047502715.1 Synechococcus sp. H55.10 | reverse complement strand
GTCAGCGTCATATGTGTATTTGAGACTGGGGGAGGGCCAACTGCACATGAACGTGGTGGAGCGAGATGGGCGCAAGGAAAAGCAGGCGGAGATCACCGCCCGCCGCATCCATCAACTGGGATCCGCACAGGTTCTCTCTCTGTCGGCGACAGGTGAGTCCACAAGCTTGAAGTCGTCCGAAGGGGATGTCGCCTCTCTGCCGAACCCGGATGAGATCCCCTTCTAGGGACTGGGGATAGCCTCTCTCATCAGGTCTCAAGAATCCGCCGCTGCTCAACCCTCGGGCTCTCCGCATGTGCTTGGCTACTCTCTGCAAGGGCGCCTCATCCACCTCTGGCAGCTCACCCGCGGGATTCGCTCGTTCCTGGTAATCGGTGGGGTACATGGGGATGAGGTGGAGGGCTACGGCTTAATCGAGCGCTACCTGGCTTCTGGGAAATGGGGATCCTTGGAGATTGCTGGGACCGCACTTATGTGCGGTATCGAGAAATAGAAGAAAGTATTCGCATCCTCTGGAGCGTGATAGAG
>NZ_JANSJJ010000266.1:0-529 GCF_047502715.1 Synechococcus sp. H55.10 | reverse complement strand
CTCATTCCGTCCTGCAGGCCTTAGGATCCCTGCCCAACCCGACCTTGTCCCGGCTGGCCGAGCGTGCGCTGCCTCTGGCAACTTGGCTGGCGGCAGAACGTCTGTTGCGGCGGGTTTTGGAGCTGCATGCCGACCGCGAAATCCGTTCCGCCGGTCTGCTCGTCAGTTGCTACCCTGTCCCTGTTGCCGAAACCCTCCTCCCTGCTTCAAATGGCCAGGGATCCCCAGTTGCGGCAGCAGCTTTTTCTGAGGAGGATTCCGAAAGCTTGGCAGCAACCTGAAGAAGTTGTGAAGGTATGTATCAAGTCGGGCAAAATGGCCGCACAATAGAGGGTTAAGGCGGGTTAGCAGCCGCTTCTGGATGATAGATTAGGTGGTAGAAAGTAACTTCTTACGAAGGCTTCTCAGATTCGGTTTGGCGCCAGTCAACCGCGGTAGCGTTTGGGGAGGAGTGCCACACCTGTGCTACCGAGCAGGAGCAAGTGAAGTTGAAGTTGGCGCTTTTAACAAGATTGAATCGAGTGCCGGG
>NZ_JANSJJ010000265.1:0-2091 GCF_047502715.1 Synechococcus sp. H55.10 | reverse complement strand
AAGCCGTAAGCCCTGAGACTGTCTTTGCCCAAGGTGCCTAGTTTCCGTCCCCTTGCGGGGAAAAGGTAGGGATCAACCGGCCCGCGACGAAGACCGCCTGCTCTTCCTGCAGGAGCGTTTCCGTCCCCTTGCGGGGAAAAGGTAGGGATCAACAACAACGATGCCGAAGTTTATTGGAACAGCAATCAACATCCGGTTTCCGTCCCCTTGCGGGGAAAAGGTAGGGATCAACATCCAAAGAAGAGAAGGGGAACATGAATCAAACGTTAAACAAGTTTCCGTCCCCTTGCGGGGAAAAGGTAGGGATCAACCAGCTCCTGCAGCTGCGGGTCGATGGTGCGCACCTCGGGTTTCCGTCCCCTTGCGGGGAAAAGGTAGGGATCAACCTCGAGGCTCAGGGACTGGTGGTGGAATCACCATGTGGGTTTCCGTCCCCTTGCGGGGAAAAGGTAGGGATCAACACGGCTCCTACTATTACTCCAGCCGGATCGAGCACCCGAGTTTCCGTCCCCTTGCGGGGAAAAGGTAGGGATCAACAGGGTATTAGTTGTATTTTGTTGCCTGGATAAAAACTGGCGTTTCCGTCCCCTTGCGGGGAAAAGGTAGGGATCAACGAGGACAAACAGACCGAAAGTGGCGAGTACGACCCAACGTTTCCGTCCCCTTACGGGGAAAAGGTAGGGATCAACCCCAGCCGGTGCGGGCCCATGGTGGGATCCACGCCGATGTTTCCGTCCCCTTGCGGGGAAAAGGTAGGGATCAACGGTGGCCTACACCCGCCAGTCACAGCAGCGGGAGTTCGGGTTTCCGTCCCCTTGCGGGGAAAAGGTAGGGATCAACGAAGCTTCGAATTGTTCATGCCACCGTCCGGGATAATCTCCGTTTCCGTCCCCTTGCGGGGAAAAGGTAGGGATCAACGCAAGGTGGCCAGACAATCCAGTACCTGCCCTGGTACAACGTGGCGTTTCCGTCCCCTTGCGGGGAAAAGGTAGGGATCAACGTGGAATAAGAAGGAGTAGAGGGAGAAATCTCTCTACTCGTTTCCGTCCCCTTGCGGGGAAAAGGTAGGGATCAACCGTGAGTGGCTGAAGCTTGAAAACCTACGGAAGTCCCGGCTGTTTCCGTCCCCTTGCGGGGAAAAGGTAGGGATCAACAAGAGAAGGGGAACATGGCCAAAGAATTGAACAAGGACTTCGTTTCCGTCCCCTTGCGGGGAAAAGGTAGGGATCAACGTTGGTGGTCGTCCCCCCAAAGACATAGCCTTTGTAAGCGTTGTTTCCGTCCCCTTGCGGGGAAAAGGTAGGGATCAACCGCGTCCCCGCCGGCAGCCAAACCGACCGACGCTGCTCAAGTTTCCGTCCCCTTGCGGGGAAAAGGTAGGGATCAACAATAACATTGGTCAAAGCACTTTACTATGTAAACCAAGTTTCCGTCCCCTTGCGGGGAAAAGGTAGGGATCAACCCCCCCGCTCCTGGGGCCAGGTGTGGGGAGATACCGTTCCGTTTCCGTCCCCTTGCGGGGAAAAGGTAGGGATCAACCGGGCGGGACAGCCAGGCTACAACGGCTTTGGCTAACCGAGTTTCCGTCCCCTTGCGGGGAAAAGGTAGGGATCAACCGGAACTCAAGGTGAACGGGTTCTCTGCACAAGAGGCGCCGTTTCCGTCCCCTTGCGGGGAAAAGGTAGGGATCAACAGCGCAGCCTACGTACTAGCCAATCCATCTCATATACGAGGTTTCCGTCCCCTTGCGGGGAAAAGGTAGGGATCAACTCTGAGTTTCTTGGCAACAGGTGGGGAGCTCAGTACCGTTTCCGTCCCCTTGCGGGGAAAAGGTAGGGATCAACGTGGCGGCTGGGGTGAGCAATCCCCAGGACGCCTACGAGTACGTTTCCGTCCCCTTGCGGGGAAAAGGTAGGGATCAACGCTTTGCCCTCAACCCGGGCCAGCAGCTGCTCGGGGTTTCCGTCCCCTTGCGGGGAAAAGGTAGGGATCAACCCTACCCCCGGAAAAGCTCGAACTCATGCGGTTTTCAAGGTGCGTTTGCGAGGGAGTACGGAGACTTCCCGACACAGATATTAACATCGCTTTGGC
>NZ_JANSJJ010000264.1:0-529 GCF_047502715.1 Synechococcus sp. H55.10 | reverse complement strand
GTGTACCGCGATCAGGCGGCCTGGGTCATTCAATACAACGGTGTGGACCCGGTACCACGGTAGTCCCATAAAACTCGATCCTCCACGTTCTCCAACACTTGCGCGATATCCAGTCAAAAACCTGAAGCCGACATCTTCACCTGGGATCCTGACCTAAGGAGTCTCTTCAGTGTCGAGGGGTGCCGCACCCACCTAACCCAAGAGCGCACCCAGTGAGGATATCGCTCTCAGAATTTTCATCACAGGCATCAAACAGTATAACGAAACGCAACTGACCTGAGCGGCTTCAGGCGGGATGCCCTCTTATTTGCCATCATCTTCCCAGATCTCTCGCCAAAGATTAAAAATATGACTTAAAATGTAACAATACTTAGCAAACTCTGGAACTTTCCTGGCTCAGTCTAAAAGGTGTCGTGGTTTGGGCGAGGATATGGCAACGATTCGCTTTGTCAACGAAAATAGGGAGATTGTGGTCGCGGAAGGCGCTAACCTGCGCTTGAAGGCGCTGGAGAACCAGATTGACCTCTAC
>NZ_JANSJJ010000263.1:0-530 GCF_047502715.1 Synechococcus sp. H55.10 | reverse complement strand
CCCATAGGCTATCCACAACAGGGGTTCGGGCGGACAGGACAGCGTTGCCATCAGGGGCCTCGCGATAACCCCAGCCATCCAGGATTACCAGAACCACAGGTGCCACCGATTGTGCATCCATGAAATGGCCTCTCGTTTTTTAAGACATAATACCAGCCCCGGCAACGCGGAAAAGCCTTCGGGTGACTTGAGTCACTCACCAATGTTTATGATGTTGTAATCTTAAAATCGATAGGCAAGCTGCCATAAGTATTTATACATATCTGCACAGACATCTATACAGATAAAACGTGGTCAGCCGCGGGGGCTGGGCTGCAAACGTCTGCGCAGGGATCCGGCGCGGCGCTTGGCAATGGCATTCTTTGGATCCAGTTTCAGCACCGTCTCGTAGGCCTCTAGGCCGGGGCCGTAGAGATTTTTCTTCTCGTAGGCATGGGCCAGGTTGTTCCAAGCGGTCACATAGCCGGGATCCGCTGCTACTGCGTCTTTGTAGTAGCGGATAGCCAGGTCGTACTGCCCCTGGCTGAAGC
>NZ_JANSJJ010000262.1:0-531 GCF_047502715.1 Synechococcus sp. H55.10 | reverse complement strand
AGATAGACTTGTAGACCCTACGCTTGTGGCCTCCCATCCTGTCACTGAGTCCTATGAATCCACTGCCCCCGCCCGCCCACCCCTACCAGTTCCGCGCGCTGGGCTTGATCAAGGGATCCCTCAAATCGATCCCAGAGACCTACGCCCAGGCGACGCTGGTTGCCACCGATGGCGTAGAGTATCCAGCCACCCCTGGCCGTGCCGAGCTGCTGCGCCCTTTCACCTATTGCATCGAGAGCGGCCACACTTACTGGTACTACGTGCAGCCGCAGCCGCGGTCGGGCGGCACCTTGGGCCTGAGCGTTATCCGCATCCTGGCCTTGCCGGAGGAGGAGCAAGATCCAGATCTAGAGGACGAGCCCTTTCTGCCTGCCCCTGAGGATGCAGAGGAGGGCTTTAACATTCGCGGCATCGTCGAGCCCCACGACGGCTTCATCTGGGTGACGCTCCGGCGCAAGCCCCAATGGAACAAGCAGTTCCCCCCCCTACAACTGCGTCTGGAAGGGTTCTTGCCGGGGGCCGCCGCCGGGG
>NZ_JANSJJ010000261.1:0-28586 GCF_047502715.1 Synechococcus sp. H55.10 | reverse complement strand
GTCTAGGAGTGGCCAGGGCAACTTCCGCCGGGGCAGGTGGTGGCACAGGGGCAGGCTGCTGTGGTTGCGGCGGCTGGGGTTGGGGAGCCTCCTGGCGAGGAGCAGCCTGGGATTGGGGTGGACTGCCCTGGGAAGGAGGGGCTTCCGCCCGTTTGCCCCCATCGCGGGAATCCACTTCTGAAACCAGTTTTGCCTCTTCCGGCGGCTTGAGATCTTCTGGCTCCAGAAGGATAAACTCGATGGCTTTTTGTTCTTCCTGGCGAAGCGGCCAAAACCGACTCCAGTAGAGCAAGGCCAGCAGCGCCAGCGCATGCAGCAACAAGGACAGCGCCACCATCCAAAAAAAATCGCGCGACTCGTCCTCGCGGCGGCGCTGTTCAACCCAGATGCTGGCCATGGCCAAGATTGCCCCTTCTTACAAACCTCTCAACACACCGAGTTCTCTTGTTGCAGACTCGGCCACTCCGTCCCGCTGACGCGAGCGGATTACACACTAGCTAGTGTTATAGCATCCGAGCGGTTGGCACTCCTGCGCAAAGGCGTACAGCTTGGGCCTGAGAAGGGATCCCACCTGGCAGCAGCCGTTCCAAAATCGCCTACCTTGATAAAGAGCAGGGATCCTGAGTCGAGCAGGCTGCTTTGCGAGAGAGCCCATGGAACCCATCCGCTTTCATCTGGCCTTTCCCGTTGCCGATATTGCCTTGGCCAAGACTTACTACGGCGAGGGCTTGGGTTGCCAAATCGGTCGGGAAACGCCTGTTTCAGTCATTTTGAACCTCTATGGCCATCAACTGGTGGCCCACCTCACCCAGGAAGAGCTGAGGCCCCAGCGGGGCATCTACCCCCGCCACTTTGGCCTGATCTTCCCTGCCCAAGCAGATTGGCAGGCGCTGGCTGAGCGGGCCCAGGCACGGGGATTGCCTTTCTATCAGGAGCCGCGCTGGCGCTTTGTCGGCACCCCCCTGGAGCACGGCACCTTCTTTTTGCAGGATCCCTTTTACAACCTGCTGGAGTTTAAGCACTACCGCCACACCACCGCCATTTTCGGGGAGCGGGAATGGGCCATGGTCGGGGATGAGGCTTCGCACCGCTCGCGGGAACACCCCTCGGCCCACTCAGGTGGTGGCGAAAGTGGCACATAGCGCGAACAGGAGGGATCCTTTGGCCACTCAACCCCTAGGCCCTGCGCGCGGCCCCATTTGGCAGATGGATTTTAACGCCGTTCCGCTGCGGGATGCGCAGGAGCGGCGGGTTTGGGAGCTGCTGGTGTGCGATGCCAGCGGCCAGTTTCGCCAGGCCCAGTACTGCAGCAACCAAGAGGTCAATAGCACCTGGGTGGCCCAACAGTTGCGCAGCTATTTGGAAGTGGCCCCCCAGCCCCCTTCGGCCATTCGCGTCTTCCGCGCCCGCATGAGCTCCATTTTGCAACGGGCCTGCAACGCCGTTGGGATCCCGATGCTGCCCAGCCGCCGCGTCTATGCCCTCAAGGCCTGGATGCGGGAACGGGCAGAGCAGGTTTACCCTCAGGAAACCCAATTTACCTACAGCCCCGAGCCGCCGGTGGAGACGGATCCGCCGGATCCCATCCCCCTGCCGGACAAGTTGCAGGGGGAGCGCTGGGCGTTCGTTACCTTGCGGGCCGGGGATCTGCGGGATGCCGAGACCTGGCCAATGGAATTTGGCGAGCTGTTCCCCCTAAACTGGGAGGCCCTGGCGCCTGACACAATCATTCCTGGGTTGGTGATTGCCTCGCGGCGGGCGCTGCCCATAGCAGCTTGGCTGAGCGGTATGGAGCCTGCCTACTTGACGGTGGCGGAGGGACGGCTGCTGTTCGAGGCTGGCCTCAGCGATTGCTACCTGTTTGCGCAACTAAAAGATGAAAAGCTGCAAGCGGAAGCAGAAGGCTTTGCCCAACGCCAACGCCAAGCCCAAGGGATCCACTTCCTCGCCATCCAAAGCGATTTCCGGGCCCAGTCCTTTGCCGGCTTTTGGCTGATGCAGCATCCCCTCTAAAACCGTTGTCGGCCCCTTACGTGGATCCTCAAGCTAGCTGTGTTGGCAAAGCAACACAAAAACAGTATCAGCGGCTCCGCGAGCGCCTCGCCAAATCCCGCAAAGGCTGATTCTTTCGTTGACCCGCTCGATGCCTTGCGCCACAAGGCTTTCAGGCCTCTTGCCCCCCTCTTTCAGGCTCTTTTTTGCCGTCTTCGACCGACCCCCTCGCAAATGGGTCTTGCATTCCTTGCCCCGCTTGGGTTTAATAAGGGTAGAGGTTCCCCTTCGGGGGGATCCCTAGAAATTGGAAACCCGTCGTAGATGATGGTGGTGTTGGTGTACCCGTAGGTGGTTCCCCTTCGGGGGGATCCCTAGAAATTGGAAACGCCCTGGAACAGCAACTGGCCGAGCTCAGGCAGGCGGCGGTTCCCCTTCGGGGGGATCCCTAGAAATTGGAAACCGCCCAGCCGTCTGACGTCCCAGGGAGTTGAGGGGGGGTTCCCCTTCGGGGGGATCCCTAGAAATTGGAAACAGATACTCTTCTCTCACTGCATTGATTAATTCCAGACGTAGGGTTCCCCTTCGGGGGGATCCCTAGAAATTGGAAACTAGCGGCCAACTCGCGTGGCCAACCAGTCGTAGCAAGCCGGTTCCCCTTCGGGGGGATCCCTAGAAATTGGAAACCTGCGGATTCTCACCCAATCTCTGCCGGTTATCTACGGTTCCCCTTCGGGGGGATCCCTAGAAATTGGAAACACCAACACGCCTTCACGTGTTCGGGCGGCAGCCCAGGCTAAGGTTCCCCTTCGGGGGGATCCCTAGAAATTGGAAACATGTCAAACCCGGCAATTCCCGTTAGGGATGCTAGGGGTTCCCCTTCGGGGGGATCCCTAGAAATTGGAAACGCAAAGGATGGGTACTTGACCAAAGCTAGTTCATACAGTTGGTTCCCCTTCGGGGGGATCCCTAGAAATTGGAAACCCCCCCCTATTCCTAGACCAGCCCGAGCTCTTGGTTGAGCTGGTTCCCCTTCGGGGGGATCCCTAGAAATTGGAAACAAGAAGGATTCTCCGGACACGCCCCTTGGCTTCAAGGGGGTTCCCCTTCGGGGGGATCCCTAGAAATTGGAAACAACGTACTGAACGTACTGAACGTAGTTAACGTACTGAACGAAGGGTTCCCCTTCGGGGGGATCCCTAGAAATTGGAAACCACCTCGCCGCCAGACTTGTATGCCTCAACGTCGGCCTGGTTCCCCTTCGGGGGGATCCCTAGAAATTGGAAACCGCCGCCTGCAGAGGCGGTTCACCCGTGACGTAGACGGGTGTGTAAGGTTCCCCTTCGGGGGGATCCCTAGAAATTGGAAACAACAAGGCGGACGCTGGCCAACGGGTTCCGTCTGTGGTGATGGTTCCCCTTCGGGGGGATCCCTAGAAATTGGAAACCTGAAACAAGGGCCCCAGTATACGGGGCCCTTCAGCCGCACAGATTGGCAGGTTCCCCTTCGGGGGGATCCCTAGAAATTGGAAACAAAGAACACGCTCGACTCCAGTACCGCCGCCTTGGTAATGGTTCCCCTTCGGGGGGATCCCTAGAAATTGGAAACATTAAGAGGGTTCCTCTTAGTATTTCGTACGGACTGGTTCCCCTTCGGGGGGATCCCTAGAAATTGGAAACCGCACCGGCAAACAGCCAGCGCCAGTGATCGGCGCGGTTCCCCTTCGGGGGGATCCCTAGAAATTGGAAACGTACGGATAAGCCCCATACGGCGCCGGCAAACAGCCAGGGTTCCCCTTCGGGGGGATCCCTAGAAATTGGAAACCAAGAATCAAACACCTGGGAGCCTTGGCGAGAACTTCCTGCATGGTTCCCCTTCGGGGGGATCCCTAGAAATTGGAAACGCCTGGCCAACGAGTTGACCCGGGCGCTGGTGGAAAGCGGGTTCCCCTTCGGGGGGATCCCTAGAAATTGGAAACTCAAGGTAGGGCTCTGGGCCATAGTCGGCCACCACATCATGGTTCCCCTTCGGGGGGATCCCTAGAAATTGGAAACTCTGGGACCCCAACCGCTGGCTGGAAGAGCACCGGCGGTTCCCCTTCGGGGGGATCCCTAGAAATTGGAAACAACATGCAATGTGCCGGGGTTGATGAACCCGGCGTTGGTTCCCCTTCGGGGGGATCCCTAGAAATTGGAAACACCCGCCCCGACGGCAGTGTGGCTGCCCTCTCCCCGGGGTTCCCCTTCGGGGGGATCCCTAGAAATTGGAAACTTGTGGCAGCTGGAGCGGCCGGTGCTGGCGCCCAGCTGGTTCCCCTTCGGGGGGATCCCTAGAAATTGGAAACGCCTCTCGAGCTACCGGCCCATCTGCGGTATGAATGGTGAGGGTTCCCCTTCGGGGGGATCCCTAGAAATTGGAAACTCATCGAGTTCCATCTTTGTCCTCAACCACTACTCTCCTGGTTCCCCTTCGGGGGGATCCCTAGAAATTGGAAACTAGAATGGCGCGTTGCCCTGGACTAGCTCAGCCACTGGTTCCCCTTCGGGGGGATCCCTAGAAATTGGAAACCCAGAGACCACTCGAAGGGCATACACATTGCCCCCTTTTTCGGTTCCCCTTCGGGGGGATCCAACTTCCCTCACCCCTGGCCCCTCTCCCAGTGGGAGAGGGGAGGCGAGCGGTTAGCTCTTCGGGGGATCCCTAGAAATTGGAAAAGATAAAGAAAAGGAATTGGAAACTCCCTAGAAAAGGCGGCTACGGAACTCCGAGTAGATCTCGGCATAAGCCTTGACCCACTCGGAATCCGGCTGGATGAGGCGTTCCACCTGTACCAAGCGATCGGCAGCCTGCTGCACCGAACAGCACCAATAGGCTGAGGCGGCCAGGATGGCTGCCCCTACCGCCGGCTCCGGGTGCCTGACCACTGCCAGGGGGCGGGCGAGGATGCTGGCCCGCAGGCGCAGCCAGAGGGGGCTTTTGCAGCCGCCGCCAGTGGTTAATAGCGGCTCTTGCACTGGGATCCCGTGGGCAATCAAGGTTTCCAGCCCCAGCCGCTCCACCATCGCCACCCCTTCCAAAAGAGCTGCATAAAAGCGAAGGGATCCCACTTCCGCCTGGGGCAAGAAGCCGGCAAATTCGCTATCCAGGATGGGAAAACGCTCGCCGGGCCGGCAGAGAGGATAGCTGACTAGGCCCGTGGGCAGATGGGCCTCCGCCTGCCGATCCAAGGCAGCAAAGTCGCCGCCGGGAAAGAAGTGGGGCAGGACGCCGCCGCCGCAAAAGGAGGCCGCCCCCGGCCACCAACCGCTGCGGTCGGGGTGCAGATGAGAATAGATACTCGGCGTCTGCACAGGGTCAAGGCTGTTGGCCTTGAAGATAAGAGTTGTGCCCAGGCTGGTGGAAACCTGCCCCAAGCGAGTAGCTCCTGCTGCCAGTTGCCCAGCACAGCCATCGGTGATCCCGGCAGCAATCAGCACTTCTGGCCCCAGCTCCCACTCAGGCCGCACCGTTCCCAGAACTGTTCCTGGCGCCACCACCTCAGGAAAGCGCTTGGGATCAAGGCCCTGCTGAGATAGCCGCTCCCGCGGCCAGGTGTAGGTTTCCAGGTCAAAGCCGCTCTTGAGGGCATGGGTGTGATCGGTTACCCGCCGGCGGCCCCCCAGTTGGCTGAGGAGAAAGTCCGCCGGATGGGCCAGGTAGCTGTCCCGGTATTGGTCGGGATGGGCCTCTGCCCACCACAGCCAGCGGCCGAGCCCCCAACTGGCAGGGATCCCCAGGCGCTGGGCCTGGGCCTGGCCCCGCAGGTCGGAATACAGCCAGGCTTGATCCAGCGGCATGCCCCGCCCGTCCACCGGCAGCACTGTACCTGAGGTGCTGCAGGCACTCAGGGCAACAATGGCGTAGCGATCCCCCAGTTGAGCTTTGAGGTGGCCCAGCAGCGCCTTCAGGGTGCGCAGCCAGCGGCCTGGATTGGTTTCCGGGGGATCCCAGGAGCGCTCGCTTTTGACCACCACCTCCCCTGTCTCGGAGAGGGCCACCACCCGCATCCCCGAAGTGCCCAGATCGATCCCGAGAAATACAGGGGACATTCAGAGGGGCCGGTAAACTCGGTAGTTGATGTTGGGGAAGATGTTGTCCATGTATTCCACCTTGGCCAGCCACTGCTCGTCTTCGGGGGTGGCTTTTTCTCGCCGCAACTGGCCAGCTTGGATCTTCTCGTAGAGGTGATTGAAGCGCAGCAGGTGGGACTTGGTGCGGCGTACGGCATAGGGAACCATTGTCCCCGTGCGCATGATGAAGGCCCAGTCGGAAGATTGGGCCAACAGCACTTCCCGCGCCGCCTGGTTCAGGGCTCGCCACTCCAGGTCATCGGCGGGCTCACGGCGGCTCAGCTCGATCATCCGCTCGGTGGCCTTGTGCAAGTGGGGATAGATCCAGGCGTTGGTGGGGTTGAGCCAGTACTCGTGGAAGCCGCGCGCCCCCCAACTGGATTGGGCCGGTTTGCACACCTGTTGGGTGGGGTTCTCCCGCAAGTACTCCGCCAGGTGGGTCATGCGATAGGTGGTTTGGTCGAAGTAGCTCTTGCGAATGAGAAAATCCAAAAACCAGGGGCCCTCGTACCACCAATGGCCGAACAGCTCAGCATCGTAGGGAGCCACCACCAGCGGCGGGCGCCCCATGACGCTGTGCAGATATTCGATCTGTCGCTGGCGGTTGAACATGAAGTTGCCCGCATGTTCTGCCGCCTTCTCCCTGGCCCAGTAGGGATCGTAAAGTTGCTTTTGCCCCAGATCTAGGTTGCGCCCCGTGATGCGATGGTACTTGATGCCGGTGTTTTTCCGCTGGCCGTTGGGCATGATGTAGGGCTTGATGTATTCGTAGTCGGCCTCATACCCCAGGTCTTTGTAGAACTCGCGATAGACGGGATCCCCGGGGTAGCCCACCTCCGCCGACCACACCTGTTGGGAAGACTCGTGATCCCGACCGAAGACGGCAACACCGGTCTCGGTAAAGATGGGGGCGTACATGCCGTAACGGGGCCGTGGCTTGGCGTAGAGCAGGCCGTGGGCGTCGGTGATCATGTAGCGCAGGCCAGCATCGGCAATCATCCGCTCCAGCCCTTGGTAGTAGGCGCATTCCGGCAGCCAGATCCCCCGCGGCCATTGGCCAAAGTGTTCGTTGTAGTGCTCGCAGGCCACAATCAGCTGCGCCCAAACCGCCTGCGGGTACATCTGCATCAGGGGCAGGTAGCCGTGGGTGGCGCCACAGGTAATGATCTCCAAGTTGCCGCTGTCCTGAAACTGTTTGAAGGCCCGCACCAGGTCTCGGTCGTAGCGCTCCCAGAGATCGCGGACCATGGCAAATTGCTTGATGTAGTGCTCGGCTAGGTAGCGAATGTGGCCGTTGGTGGCGTTCTTGTCGTACTCCAGTTGGGCCAGCTCTTCCAACTTGGTTAGATAGTGGTCGTAGCGCTCCTGCAGCAAGGGATCCCGCAGCATCGACACCAGCGGCGGCGTCAGAGACATGGTGAAGCGAAAGTCGATGCCATCTCGCCGCAGCCCCTCGAACATGTGCAGCAGCGGGACATAGGTCTCGGTGATGGCTTCGTAGAGCCACTCTTCTTCCAGCACAAAGTCCTGCTCGGGGTGGCGCACAAAGGGCAGGTGTGCGTGGAGTACCAAGGCAAGATAGCCTATCATGGCGGCTAGGGATCCTCAGGTGGGAGAAGATAAGGGAGCAAGCCTTCCTTCCCCAGCAATCAATCTGTAGGGAAGGTTAAGAGCAGCATTGCTACCTATCGTCCAGCATTTCTCCCTCGCGGTCAAGGGCTGGGATCGCTGGGGATCGCTGGTGGCCGCCGGGCGGCGGGGGGATGTTGGTCAGGACCAGCGGTGGCGAATTTGGTCGTAGATCTCCAGGTATTCTTTGCCGGGGTAGTTCCAGGAGTAGTCGTAGCTCATGCCCTGGATCTGCAGTTGGCGAAACTGGTCGGGGGCGGTGTACCACAGGTCGATGGCCCGATCCAGCGCCGACTCTAGGGCTGCGTGATCCGTGTGGTAGAACACGTAGCCATTGCGTTGCTCAGGCAATTTGCAACTGTCGTAGTCGCGGTCAAAAACGGTATCCACCAGGCCGCCCACGCCCCTCACCACCGGAACTGTGCCGTACTTGAGGCCGATCATCTGGGTGAGGCCGCAGGGCTCGTAGTGGCTGGGCACCACCAGGATGTCTGCCCCTGCATAGATGAGGTGGGAAAGTTCTTCGTTGAAACCCAGCTCGATGTGAACGTCGGGGTTGTCGTTGAGGTAGCGTTTCTCATGGGCAAACCAGGCGCCGATCCCCGGCTCCGTGGCGGATCCCAGGAGAACAAACTGGGCATTTTTGAACAGGGAGCGGTAGATGGCGTGGTGCACCAGATGCACGCCTTTCTGTTCATCGAGGCGTCCGATATAGGCCACAATCGGCTTTTCGACATCTTGCAACAGCAGCCGTTCCCGCAGGGCTCTTTTGTTTTTGGCCTTGTTTTCCAAGGTTTGCGCTGTGTAGCGAAAAGGAATAAAGCGGTCGATCTCAGGGTTCCAAATATCGTAATCGATGCCGTTCAGGACGCCGCGAAACTTGTGCTGGTGTAAATAAAGCGTGTGACCCAGCCCATAGCCGTAATCGCCAAATCGCACTTCCAGGGCGTGGTTGGGAGAAACCGTGGTGACAAAGTTGGAAAAGACGATCCCGCCCTTCATAAAGTTGAGGGCAAAGGGGTTAAAGTTATCTCGCAGACGATCGTAGTGGAAGTAATAGGGCTCCCGATTGAGGCCAGTGGCCCAAAGAATTTCCGGGCCGCCAAAGCCCTGGTGCTTGAAGTTGTGGATGGTGTAGCATACCCGCTGGTTTTCCATGCCGTGGTACTTGTAGATCTCAAAGAGCAGTACCGGCACCAGTCCTGTCTGCCAGTCGTGACAGTGGATGATGTCGGGGCGCTTGTTGCTTTTGAGGAGAAACTCCAAAGCTGCCTTGCTGAAAAAAGCAAAGCGCATGTTGTCGTCTGGGCAACCATAGTAGCAGCCGCGATTGAAGAAGTTGTCGCCGGAGTGGGGCTCAATAAAAAAGCAAAGGCGGCCATGTACCCAGCCGCAGTACACCGAGCAGTGGATGGCTCCCCCATACCAGGGCACCCAGAGGTCGCGGTAGGCATCGTGCAAGCCCCAGATCTGGTCGTAGCGCATAGTGTCGTACTTGGGCAAAACCAGCTCGACACAGTGCCCCCGCACTTCTAGCTCCCGGCTGAGGCCGTACACCACATCCCCTAGCCCACCCGCCTTAATGACGGGGGCACATTCCGACGCAATCTGCACGATGTACATTTCGAGATCTCCCGTAGCACCGCCTTACTTTTCTTCACAAAAGATAATCTCTTTTGGCTTCGCTAGCCCATCCCCCGCCTCAGCGAAAAGGGATCCCCGAATAGGGATCCCTTCTGGCAGAACAGGCGCGATTTGGCTGGGCTATCTAGGAGCTTGGATCCCTCAATACCACTGCTGGGCGTAGAGGCGCTGCACCAGATAGAAAACAAACAGGTTCACGTCCACGCGGCGCTCGTCGATCATAAAAGACTCGAGGGTGCTGGCCGGGGATCCTTCAACAGCACAGCGGAAGAACTTGGGCCCGTTGAGGGATCCCTCAGCAAAGAGGACGCTAAACTGCTTCTTGCCGCCGGCAAATGAGCCGACCAGCGTCTTGCCCTCCAGCCGCAGTTGCAGATCGTTGACGCCGCGTTTCTCAAAAGCGGCGATGGTTGCTGGGATCACGTCTTCTGCAATCAGTTGCTCAAAAGGCTTCTCTTCCTTGGCTGGTTTTTTCGCCGCGGCTTTGGCGGAGCCAGTCGCCTCAGTAGCAGGATTGGCGACCTCGACAGGGGCCGACTTTTCGCCAGTGGTCTCTTGAGGGGTGGGTTCTCCAGACATGGATCGGTGCTCCGACAACAAGTAAGTTGGGCTACAGACTCAAATGGGCTAGATCTGTCCAGAAGGGCGAAGAGGGCTAGCCTTTGGGGATGTACTGGCCGACGATCCCTTCGGCAGGGATCTGGGGGAATCCCATGCTGTAGTTGGGGGTGCGCCCTTGCAGGTTGTAGGCAATCTCCCCCTGCTTGAGGAGAGAGCGAATGAAGTGTTCCAGGTCAGACCCGATGCGCCGTAGGTTGTACTCGGTCAGATCCCGGCCCCTGTACTCTTCCACCAATTCCTCAAAGCGGGCATAGACCTTCCGCAGGGCGGCATCGTTCCAGACCAGCTCGTTATCCGGATCCACATCGAGGGTGAGCAGATCGTCGCGGGGCACAAAGTTGTTGTCGGCAGTAACCTCGCCGGCAAAGATGTGAACGTGGCGGGTGGTACATTTCAGCATTACAATGGCTCCAATCTGGATCTAACCTTCTCAACAGCGTATCACTACCTAGCGCCAGTGGGGGATCCGCCATTTGTCCTCAGCCTGCTTCCGCCCAGGTTTTCTCTATGCCTGCTGCTGTTTCCCCACTGGAGCGACTACACATCGAGGTAACCAACGTTTGCAACTTTAAGTGTGAGTTTTGTCCAGATGCGATCATGCAACGGCGGCGGGGGCATATGGATCCCGCGCTGCTGGAGCAGATTTTGGCAGAGGTAGCGGCAACAGGGCTAGCCCGCGTGATTGCTTTTCACCTGATGGGGGAGCCGTTGCTCTACCCACACCTTTTTGAGGGCATTCACAGGGCCGCTGAGCTTGGTCTCCGCCTGCACTTGACCAGCAACGGTAGCACCTTCGCCCTCTGGCCGGAGCACGTTGAAAAGCTGAGCCGCAGCCGGCTGACGAAGTTGACGCTCTCTCTGCAAACTCCCGATCCGGCTACCTTCAGCATCCGCGGAGCACCGACCCGCCTGACGCCGGAGCGCTACTTTGCCGGGATCACCCAGTTTCTGCAGACGCATTTGCGCTCGACCAGCCCTACGCGGGTGCATCTCAAGTTCCTGGATACCAGCCCCCACCCTTTTTTGGTGCCGCACAAGGCTCTTTCGGTGATCGATTCTGCCCAGCAGATGCGCGCTCAGCTCTCGGCTTGGGCCAGACGAGCTTTGCAAGGGATCCCTGATGCACCGGCTCCCGATTGGGTGGACGCCCAGATTGCCACTTATCGAGCGGGCCGCTGGCAGCAGATCCCCATCCATCCGCGCTTGGTTTTGGAAACGTTCCCGTTGGACAGTTGGGGCAATGTGGAAACAAACCGGGTGATCCCAGCCCGTTGGGGATACTGCAATGGGGCTTCTGCTCAGGCGGGGATCCTCTACGACGGTACGGTGGTGCCTTGCTGCAAAGACTACGAAGGGCGAATTCCACTGGGGCAGGTGGCGCCGGGGAGATCCCTGGCCGACATTTTGCGGGGCCAGCCGGCCTGTGTGCTGCGGCAGGGGTTCCATCGCTTGCAGGTGAACCATCCCGTTTGCCAGCGCTGTATGGGCGGAGACACTTTCGCCAAAGCCTTGGCCAGGCAAGTGGGTTCTGTTGTCTACTTCAAGGTGTACCGGCCCTGGAAACAGAGCTTGGATCCCGGCTGGGGACAAGTGTGAATGGTTTCCAGATAAAGTCAATGCCCCCTGGCGGCCCCACGTGACTTTCTTTTGGGCGGCTCAGGTATCGGGAGGGAGTTCCAAGACCAGTGGCCCCAGCAAGCCCTTGCGATAGTCGTTGAGAATTTGCCGCGCCGCTCGTTCGGGATTCCCCTGATAGCGTCGCTCGGCCAGCTCTTGCACGGCTACGTTGCCGAGAGGGATCGCATCCGTCCAGCCGTAGCGCTTTTGTAGGAGCGCTTGGGCTTGGGGCTGCACCTTCAGCACCTGATCCAAAAAGTGGGCCGCCACCCGTTCGGGATCGTAGGCGGCTGCGCCGATGTCATCGCAGATGGCCAACAGAGAGGCCGCCTGCTGATCCGGCAGAGAGGGCGGAATGATGCCCGGCGAGTCCAACAGATCCAACTCCCCTCCCAGCCGCACCCATCGCAATTGCCGCGTCACCCCCGGACGTGCGGCGCTCTCGACGGCCCGCCGCCCCAAAAGCCGGTTCAGCAAAGCGGATTTGCCCACGTTGGGAAAGCCCACCACCACGGCCCGAACCGCCCGCGGTCGCATGCCCCGCTGTTGACGTCGCCTATTGACCGCCTGCCCCAGTTGCAAAATCGCCTGTTTAAGGCGATTCACTCCTTCTCCCGATTGGCCGTTGGTGGGATAGACAGGGATCCCTTGCCGTAAAAAATACTCCTGCCAAGCTTTCAGATCCCTGGCTTCGATACAATCCACCCTGTTCAGAGCCAGGAGGCGAGGTTTTTCCCCCAGCCATTGGCCCAGATCGGGATGGCGGCTGGCCAACGGGATCCGTGCATCCACCACCTCGATCGCCACATCCACCCGCTGCAACTGTTCCCGCAATTGGCCAATGGCCTTGGCAATATGGCCGGGATACCACTGGATGGCCGGAGAACCCATGCCGCCAAAACGTTGAGAGTGAACAACAGCAATCAGCAGTGGGATCCAATCTAGCCCAATTCCCCACAAGAGGCTCGACTGGCCCACCAAAGTATTCAATAATACAAGGCAGAGGGCGCTAGGATCCCTCGCCTGGGCAAGCTAATGTTAAGGCATGTAACAGGGGAGAACCATGGTCAAGCGCGTGCGATTGGATCCCATTGCCCAGGTGTCTGAGATTGCCACCAACAGCAATTTGCTCTCGGTGCTGCTGCAAGAAGAGCTGAATGTGTTGAAAGAGTGCGGCGGGCGCGGCCTCTGTGCCACCTGCCATGTGTATGTGAAAGAGGGGATGGAGTCTCTCTCGCCGGTCACCAAGCGGGAGCAGCGCACTCTGGAGGTGATCACCACTTGCAAGCCCAATTCCCGACTGGCCTGCCAAGCGCGGGTCCTGGGAGAAGGGGTGGTGGTGGAATTGCCGGCGGGGATGTACATCAATGCCTTTAAGGATATCGAGGCGTTGATCGGGCGGCGGGCCGAACAGCCGCTCTTGCACCCTGTAACCGGCGCGATTTTGGTCCAGCAAGGCAAGCTGATTACGCGCTCGGTGCTGGAATCGGTGAGGGATCTGGATCTGGATATCCAAGAGGCTTTGACTCGCAGCAGCCGAGATTTTTAGTGTTCGCGAAGCGGAACGTAGTCCTTGAAGCCCGCACTCTATGCGTCAGCATGAGCGCGGGAGTACGTCACGGTTTCAAAGCAGCGTTCGCACATCCACCACTTTGCCGCTCACGGCCGCTGCCGCCACCATGGCCGGGCTCATGAGCAGGGTGCGCCCGGTAGGGGATCCCTGACGGCCCTTAAAGTTGCGGTTGGAAGAAGAGGCGCTGATCTGGCGCCCCACCAACCGATCCGGGTTCATCGCCAAACACATGGAGCAGCCGGGATCCCGCCACTCAAACCCTGCTGCCTCGAAGATCTCCCGCAGGCCCTCCTGTTCGGCCTCCTGCTTGACCCGCTCCGAGCCGGGTACTACAAACGCCTTTACCCCAGGCGCCACCCGCCGCCCCTTGGCGATCTTGGCTGCCTCCCGCAGGTCGCTTAAGCGGCCATTGGTGCAACTGCCAATGAAGCAGACATCCACCGGCGTCCCCACAATGGGATCCCCCGGCTGCAAATCCATGTAAGCATAGGCCTCTTGGGCCAGTTCCCGCTCGCTTTCCGGCAGCTCCTCGGGAGCCGGGATCCGCTCATCCACGCCAATACCCTGGCCGGGGGTGATCCCCCAAGTAACCGTCGGGGCAATGTCGGCAGCTTGGAACACGACCACGTCGTCATAGACCGCATCGGGGTCACTGGCCAGGCTTTTCCACCAGGCCACTGCCTCTTCCCAGTCAGATCCCTGGGGAGCGAACTCCCGCCCCTTTAGATACTCAAAGGTTACCGCATCGGGATTGACGTAGCCGCAGCGGGCTCCCCCCTCGATGGACATGTTGCAGAGGGTCATGCGCTCTTCCATACTCATGGCCTCGATGGCGCTGCCGCCGTACTCGTAGGCGTAGCCCACCCCGCCTTTGACCCCCAGCCGGCGGATGATGTGCAGGATAACATCCTTAGCGTAAACCCCCGGCCCCAACGTGCCCTGGATCTCGATGCGGCGCACCTTGAGTTTGGACAAAGCTAAGGTTTGGGTGGCCAACACGTCCCGCACCTGGCTGGTGCCGATGCCGAAGGCAATCGCCCCAAAGGCCCCATGGGTGGACGTGTGGCTATCTCCGCAGGCAATGGTCATCCCCGGCTGCGTCAGCCCTTGCTCCGGCGCGATGACATGCACGATCCCCTGCCGACCGGAGCCGCTGTTGTAGAAGCGAATGCCATGTTGCCGACAGTTGCGCTCCAATTCCTGGATCATCTCCTCCGCCAAGGGATCGGCAAAAGGCCGCGCCCGGCCGTCGGTGGGAATGATGTGATCCACTGTAGCCACCGTCCGCTCCGGGAACAGAACCGGCAGATGACGCTCCCGCAGCATGGCAAAAGCTTGCGGGCTGGTGACCTCGTGGATCAAGTGCAGGCCGATGAACAACTGCGTCTGCCCCGAGGGCAACATCCGCACCGTGTGAGCATCCCATACCTTGTCGAATAGTGTCCTCTCGCTCATCTTCCCGGCCTGTAGCCAATTCCTGTAACCCTTCAATGTGCTACCTGGGGGAAAGCTTGTCAAGGTACAGGCTTTCGCACCTCAGTTCTCTGGCCAGGAAACTCCTGCGGTAGCCGATGAGAAGAGTCGCCTTCAAGCGGGATCCCTGAAAGCCGGCCAGGGCAAAAAGCGATAGCCTGCCTCTTCAATGGCGGCGACGATATTCGGCAGGGCCTCGGCGGTATGGGGCCAGCGATCGTGCAGCAGCAAAACCAGGGGTTGATCCGAATTCTTGAACACCTGCAACTGGGCTTGAACGCGTTCCAACAGTTGGGCCGCCGTTTGGCCGGCATAGGCATCTTCTGGGCTCATGTTCCAGTAAAGAACGCGATACCCTGCCTGCTCCAAAGAACGCCGTAAAGCCGAATCGAGACGAAAACCTCCCGGCGGCCGAACCACCAGTTGGGGATCCAAATGCAACGTTTTCAGCAGTTGCGTTGTCTGATCCACCTCGGCATAGAAGATCGCGTCACTGCTGTAGAGGCGTCGATAATCGTGAGTAAACGTATGGTTGGCTATGGTGTGGTGGTGAGCCCGAATGGATTGGGCCAATTCTGGAAATTGAGAGACATGATTGCCGATAAGAAAGAAGGTGGCCGGAATCTGTAGCTGATCCAAAACCTCTAAAAGGCGAGGGGTGGACTGTGGCCAGGGCCCATCGTCAATGGTGAGGAAAGCAGAACGGGGCGGCACCTCTAATAAGGGCTCCAGCACCTCTTCCAAAGGCAGGGGCAAAGGCTGGCTGTTTTCCCAAGGATCAAGCCAATTGGGATCTGCCGCCCAGCCGTGTTGCAGCACCACCTCCACATGAGGGGGAGCAGGGGTGATCAACAGGCGCCCGGTGTGCTCGTCCTGGTTGCCCCAGCTCAGCCGGTAGGGCAGCTCCGCAGGCACCTCAACAAGGGTCGAACGGGTAATCACGGCATAGGGAATGTCGATCAAATAATGCCCGTTCACCCGCTCTTGATGAACCCAAGCAGCAGAGGGAGCCGACAAATAAATGAGGAGATCTTGCGGGTTGCTGCCGCGCACGACTCGAACGCTCTCAATCGGGAGAACGGGGTCGTATTCTGAGGTCAGGGTTAGGTTGAGATCGAAAAGCGGTTGGGCCTCCACCGCGTAGTAGTACAGCCCCACCAATAGGAAAACCAAGAAAAAGATCGCCGCTTTCAGAGAATGCATGGAAGTTGCCGGGGCTTTCGCAACAATCATAGGGCAGAAGGCTACCCCAACTCTCCAGAGAGAGCAGGATGAGCTCAACTTATGAGCGCAGGCGCTCTTCCCATTTACGAGCAGGAGAGGCGCGGCGGATGTCCCGCCAGATGGCTGTGGCAGCCAGGGTGCCATCGGCAACCGCAATTGACACCTGGTTCAGGCCCTGCTTCAAATCCCCGAGCGCAAACAGGCGCGGGTGGGCAGTGCGGCACCACTCGTCGGTGAGCAGACTCTCCCCTTGCCATTTCAAGTCAGGGATCCCTTTCAAGTAGTCGTTGTGGTATTTGGCTCCCATCGCCACCAAGCCGGTGGTAGCCTCAATGTAGGTGCCATCCTCCAGCTCTACCCCTCTCATCTGGTGGTTTTCTCCCCAAAAACGGCGAATGGGAGCTTCGTAGAGGGGATAGCCGTGTTCGGCCAGTTTTTGGCGCATTTCAGGGCCAACCGAGCAGAGGCCGTGGGTCAACACCGAGATATAAGGCGTAAACCAGTTGAGGACAAAAGCGGTGTTGATTTGAGCCTCGGAGCCGACGATCAAAACCGCCTTTTGATCCCGCATTTCATGGCCATCGCAGATCATACAAACATGCAGCGAGTAGCCTGCATACTCGTAAACATTTTGCATGTCGGGCAATTGCGGCAAATGGTCGATGATGCCCGTTGCTGCAATCAAATATCGGCTGCGAAAAACGGGGTAGAGGCTGTTGACTTTTCCCACCTTGACCTTGACGGCAAAAAGCTCTCCCTCATCCTTCACATCTTCCACATAGCCCCACAGATAGTCCATCCCCAAGCTGAGGGCGTGCTCCCTTCCCTGTCGCAACAGCTCCCGCCCTGGCGTGGTCGGAGGTAGGCCGAGATAATTGCGCAAATCCTGCATCCAAAAAGAGCGGCCTCTGCCTTTTTCTACGACCAGGCAGCTCAAGCCGTAGCGAGCCAGATAGATCGCCGCCGACAACCCCCCTGCGCCGCCGCCGGCGACAATGACATCGTAGATTTTGTTCAAGCCAACTTCTAGGTTCTTGCTGTTCAGCTTCATAGACGGTATCCTCTCGTAAGCTTTCTACTGGGTAACCTTCAAGTCGTCGGTCGCGGATCCGAAAACCTTAAGAAAATCCATATGTCCCGAAGGTCTGCTTATCCTGTTCATGCATCATGTCTCTATTAAGGCGTGTCGAGGTGAAGGGATCAGTTCCAACAACCGTCTAGAATAGGGGCTGAACTCTCTGTCAGGAGAAGAACCTTATGCCAGGCATCTTAGCGGCCATTGCCCTCATCTTCATTGGCTACCTGTTCAACTCGGTCAAGATCATCAGCCAGGGGTATGAGGCACTGGTAGAGCGTTTGGGCCGGTTTCACCGCAAGCTAACCCCAGGGCTGCACGTTATTCTCCCCCCCCTCGACAGAATTGTTTTCCAGGAAACCATTCGCGAGAAGGTACTGGACGTGCCACCGCAGCAGTGCATCACCAGCGACAACGTTTCGCTGATGGCCGATGCAGTGGTTTATTGGCGCATCACTGATATGATCAAGGCCCGCTATGCAGTGGAGGATGTGCAACGGGCTTTGATTAATCTGGTGCTGACGGCCTTGCGCGCCGAAATTGGCCGCATGGACTTGGATCAAACCTTTTCCTCCCGTGCCGAGATCAACGCCCGCCTTTTGACAGAACTGGACGAGGCCACCGATCCCTGGGGGATCAAGATCACCCGCGTAGAAGTCAGGGATATCCAGCCCTCTAAGACGGTGCAAGACTCGATGGAAAAGCAAATGGCTGCCGAACGGGAAAAGCGGGCCGCCATCCTCAAGTCGGAAGGGGAACAGCAGGCCAGCATCAATCAGGCGGCAGGGGCTGCTAAGGCACAGTTGTTGCGAGCAGAGGCCGAGAAGCGGGAGCGGCTGCTGCTGGCCGAGGGTACGGCTGAGGCCATCAAAACCATTGCCGCCACTCTGCAGGAGAACCCGGAGGCAGTCAATGCGCTGCAATACCTGATGGCGCAAAACTACATCGATATGGGTTTCAAGGTGGGCAGCAGTCCCAGCTCGAAGGTGATCTTTATGGATCCCAACTCCATCCCCGGCACCCTGCAAGGATTGGTCTCCATGGTGGACGTTGCCAAAAGCGGACAGGGCTCCGGATCGCAACCGTTGCGCACCTCCGCTGCTTTCCCAACTGAGGTGGATCTTCCTCGGCTCGACTAAACCATGGTGGCTTCAGCCCAGGAAGGAGCTCCTGCTTGGCTGCTGGTGGGGCAGGTGGTGGCGGCCCACGGCCTGCGGGGCTGGCTGCGGGTCAAGTGCTGGTCAGATTTCCCGGAGCGCCTCACCCAGCCGGGGCCCCGTTGGCTGCAGCGGGATGCGGATCCGGAGCCCCTACTACATCCTTTGATCGAGGGGCAATTTTTCCCGGCTAAGGGCCTTTACTTGGTGCGACTGGAAGGGATCCCCGATCGAACGGCGGCAGAGGTTTGGGTGGGAGCCAAGGTGCTGGTGCCGGCTTCCCACCGCTTGCCCCTCCAGCCGGAGGAGTACCACTACCGCGATCTCATCGGCTTGGCCGTCTATCACCAAGGAGAGCTGCTGGGACAGGTTTCGGGGATTTTGGCCGCCGGCCAGGATGTGCTGGAGATAACAACCCCTGACCGCCGACAGGTGTTGATCCCTTTTGTAAAAGCCCTGGTGCCCGTTGTGGATTTGGAAAAAGGCACGCTTCAGGTACAGCCGCCGCCGGGGTTGGTGGAGAGCTTTCTGGGTTAGGGTCTGGAGAGATAGACTGATTTCTCTACCTGCATCCCCTCCTGAACTCGGCCCCCAGAAGCGTCTGTGTGGCTATTCTAGCCTTTTGTGCTACCATAGGGGCAGTTTTTTGGGATACTAGACTCACTCCTGGCCTTTAAGGTCAATTTTCTGGGTTTCTGTGGATCTTGGCTGGGGGTCTTCTTCAGGATTGGAGTTGCGAATGACGGAAAACTACGGTGCAGAGCAGATCCAAGTTTTGGAAGGCTTGGAGGCTGTGCGCAAGCGGCCTGGCATGTACATTGGTTCCACCGGGCCCAAGGGGTTGCACCATTTGGTGTACGAGGTGGTGGACAACTCCGTCGATGAGGCTTTGGCCGGCTATTGCGACGATATTCAGATTACCCTCTACCCCGATGGCTCGGTGTCTGTTTTGGACAATGGCCGCGGCATTCCGGTGGATATTCATCCCAAAACCGGGCAGTCGGCCCTGGTGACGGTGCTGACGGTGTTGCACGCGGGGGGCAAGTTCGGCGGCGGCGGTTATAAGGTCTCCGGCGGGCTGCACGGGGTAGGGGTGTCGGTGGTAAATGCCCTCTCCGAATGGGTGGAGGTGACGGTTTGGCGGGAGGGCAAGGTTCACTTTCAGCGGTTTGAGCGCGGGGCGGTGGTGGGATCCTTGCAATCCGAGCCGCAACCCCAGGGATCCAACCGGCGGGGTACAGAGGTGCGCTTCAAGCCGGATGGGCTGATCTTTCCCGAGCGAGAGTTCGACTATGCTCTGTTGGCGGCCCGCTTTCGCGAGTTGGCCTACCTCAACGCTGGCCTGAAAATTACCTTCACCGACCTGCGGCGGGATCCACCGCACCGCGAAACCTATCAGTATGCGGGCGGCATCAAGGAATATGTAGCCTTCATCAACCACGAAAAAAACCCCATTCACTCCGACATCATCTACATACGGGGGGAGCGGGATGGCGTCGAGGTGGAAGTGGCGCTGCAGTGGTGCTCGGATGTCTATACCGACACGTTGATCGGCTTTGCCAACAACATCCGCACCACCGAGGGGGGCACCCACTTGGAGGGCCTGAAAGCCTCTCTTACCCTCACCATCAACAGCCAAGCCCGCAAGCTCAACAAACTCAAAGATTCTGACAGCAACCTGGCCGGAGAAAACGTGCGGGAGGGGCTGACGGCTATCGTCTCGGTCAAAGTACCCAACCCCGAGTTTGAGGGGCAGACCAAAACCAAGTTGGGCAACACGGAGGTGCGGGGCATTGTCCAGACCCTCGTCTCCGAGGCGCTGGCGGAGTATCTGGAGTTCAACCCCAACGTGGCCAGGGGGATCGTCGATAAAGCCATCCAGTCCTTCAACGCTGCCGAAGCAGCCCGGCGGGCCAGGGAATTGGTGCGGCGCAAATCCGCCCTGGAATCTTCCACGCTGCCGGGGAAGTTGGCCGATTGCAGTTGCCGTGACCCGGCCGAATCCGAGGTGTATTTGGTGGAAGGCGACTCGGCGGGGGGCAGCGCCAAACAAGGTCGGGATCGGCAGTTTCAGGCGGTACTGCCTTTGCGCGGCAAGATCCTCAACATCGAAAAGGCAGATCCCGCCAAGATCTACAAAAATGCCGAGATTCAGGCGATGATCACGGCGCTGGGGTTGGGGGTTAAAGGCGATGAATTTGATCCCAGCCAACTGCGCTACCACCGCATCATCCTCATGACCGATGCCGACGTGGACGGCAGCCACATTCGCACCCTGTTGCTGACCTTTTTCTACCGCTATCAAAAGGCCCTTCTGGAACAGGGCTATGTCTATATCGCCTGTCCGCCGCTTTACAAAATCGAGTGGGGCCGCAATAATGTTCGCTATTGCTACAGCGACGCCGAGAAGGATCAGATCGTGCGGGGATTGCCGGCCAACGCCAAGTACACTATCCAACGGTTCAAGGGTCTGGGGGAAATGATGCCCGAACAACTTTGGGAGACCACCATGAACCCGGCAACGCGCACCCTCAAACAGATCACCATTGAAGATGCGGTGGAGGCGGATCGCATTTTCACCATCTTGATGGGAGATGCTGTCGGCCCCCGACGGGAGTTTATTGAGGCTCACAGTGCCCATCTGGATCTGGCGGCTCTGGATATCTAGCCGATGGCGGGAAGCTTTGCCCTCTGGAGGAGGGTCGCTCTCCACTGTCGGCAGTTACAGTCGTTTCCAACAGGATCTAAGACACTTTGCCGCCGGCCCAAGCGCTCCGCGCCGCTCACGCGACCACCCCCGACCCCTCTCCCTGAGGGAGCAGCCCTCACCCCCGACCCCTCTCCCTGAGGGAGAGGGGAGTTAGGGATAGGCGCGTTCGCGGCAGTATTGCGTCGCAACAACGACGTAGAGAAACGTTTCATGAATAGGTCAGGGAGTTGCAGCTCAAGCCATGTGGCAAAGTGAGGGAAGAGCGTTCAAGATCCGGCCATGCCTACATTGTTTGCGGCTCTCCTGGCGGCGCTGGGGGGCTATCTCCTGGGATCCATCCCCACCGGCTACTGGGTAGGCCGTTGGTGGGGCGGCATCGACCTCCGCCAACAGGGATCCGGCTCGACGGGGGCAACCAATGTGTTGCGGACGCTGGGCAAGGGGCCGGCGCTGCTGGTGTTGCTGGTGGATGCTGCCAAGGGGGCGGCAGCGGTGGCCCTGGGATCGGCTTTGGGATCGCCGTGGTGGGTGGTCGTAGCGGCCCTGGGGGCGGTGATCGGCCATAGCCGCTCCTGTTGGCTGGGCTTCAAGGGGGGCAAATCGGTGGCCACCAGCCTGGGGATCTTGTTGGCTATGGCTTGGCCGGTGGCGCTGGCCACTTGCGGAGTCTGGCTACTGGGGATCGCCCTCACCCGCATTGTCTCCTTCAGCTCTTTGCTGGCGGCGGTGGTGGCCCCGCTGCTGATGTGGGCAATGGCTCAGCCTCTGCCCTATGTGTTGTTTGCCTTGGCGGGCGGAGTGTATGTGATCGGGGCTCATCGACGCAACATCGAGCGCCTGCTGGCCGGCTCGGAGCCGCGCATCGGCCAAAAATTGGCCCAATCTCCCTAATTCACCCTGTCCCAGAGCACGATGGAACAGACGACAGTGGTTTTCGTTTACGGATCCCTGCTGCGGGGTGGCCAGTACCACAGCCTGCTGCAAGGAGCAGAGTTTTTGGGAACCGACAGCCTCAACCACATCGACCTCTACGATCTCGGCCCCTACCCGATGGCGGTTCCTGGCCAAAATCGGCTCTACGGCGAGCGCTACCGCATTCCCTTGAGCCTGTTACCCCGCCTAGACGAGCTGGAAGATCACCCGCGGCTGTACGAACGACGGTGGGTGCAATTGGAGAGCGGCACCTCGGCCTGGGTATACCTAGGTCGGCCCAAGCAGGTGCAGGGGTGCTCGCTCATCCCCAGTGGCCGCTGGCTGCCTCGAGATCCCTAGAGATCAAAGTGGAGCTTGACGCCCTCAACATACTGGGGCAGTAACTCGGCTGAGGGTGGATCCCATTCCGGGGGATCCGACTCTCTGGCAAAGGGAGCAGCGGCCTCTACAGGGCTGGACGTGCGCTCCAGGTAGTAGATGCGATCTCCGCGTCGCCAAACGTCCGGCTCAGGCAGGTAAAACAACCGGCCCAGTTGAGACGATCCGCCTCCCTCCCGGAACCAGCCCCCCAAGCGCTGCGGGCGCACCAGCAACAAAGGCAGGCAGAGATCGGCTTTGATGCGGTAGGCAAACTGATCCCGCAGCCGCTCCAACGTGGGATCCTCCACTTCCATCTGGGCTGAAAAGGGGTTGAGCAGAGCTGAGCGCGCCGCCGAGATCGACTCCTGGGCCGAGGCCACTGTCAATTGGGGGGGCTTCAGACCCAGATCCGCCAAGGTGGGCAGGGTGATCGAGCGCAACTCGGCCCGGTTGGCCTCCAGGTAGCCGGCCCAGCGCTGCAGTTGGGAAAAGGGGATCGGCAGGGTGCGGATCCCTTCTGAGATGGGCATCTCCGGCAGCAATACCGTCCAGATGGCAGCGGAAACCGAGAGCTTCACCATCAACTCGGCAATGGCCCAGTTCATCTGGGGATCCAAAGTCAGGATCAGCAGCGTCTCCGCATGGTCGATATCGGCTTTCAAGAAGGCTGACTCGCTCAGCACGGCTTCCTGCAAAGATCCGGGAAGCACCTGGCCAGGTTCCTCCAAGGACTCCGTCCCGCTGACGCGAACGGGCAGAGCTTTGGAGAGCCCATTGCTGGTGGGGGGCTGGGGCCCTGAGGTATGGCCGGCTTTGTGGCCGTTGAGCTCGGCTGGGCCGACAGGCTCGCGCAGACGGGATCCCGACGGCAGTGGCAGCACCTCCACCGCCTGGTTGAGGGAGCGCAGCAACTGGGCCAACTGGTCGACCAGCGGATGGTTGCCGACGATCACGGTAGAACTGCCCTGATCCAAGCCCAGCCAGCGGGCCACCCAGGCGGCGGTCAGCCCCTGCACCGTCACCGTGAGCGAGATGGTCAAAAACACCAGCGCCTTGAGGGCATCTCCCCCGGTAATGCCCCGCTCGGTGAGCAAAATGGCAAACAAAGAGGCCACCGAAGCCGCCACAATGCCGCGGGGGGCCAGCCAGGCCACAAACAGCTTCTGCCGCCAATTGAGGTCGCTGCGCCAGGTACACAGCCACACGCTCAAGGGGCGCACCACCAGCATCAGGCAGAGCACCGTGGCCAACGCTCCCCAGCCCAGAGCAAATACCGCCTTCAGAGAGAGGGTGGACGTGAGCAGGATAAACAATACCGAGATAGCGACCACCACCAACTGGCCGTGGAACTGGCGCACGCTCCGCTCGGCAATGGCCGCCTTCTGCCGCACCACCAGGCCCGCCATCACCACCGCCATCAGCCCCGCCTCGGAGCGCAGCGACTGGGCCAGGGCAAACACCCCCAGCGCCCCCGCCAGCACCACCGAGTTGCGCAGCTCCTCCGTCAAAAACTGCCGCGACCAGAGCAGAAAGGATCCCATCAGCCAGCCCCCCAGCGCCCCCACCGCCGACCCAATGGCCAAGCGGCTGGACAACTGCTCCAAGGCCATGAGGAAGCTGGGGTGGCCAGAAAGCACCACCTGCAGCACCACCACCGCCAAGATGGCCCCCACCGGATCGATGAGCACCCCTTCCCCTTCCAGCAGGGTGCTGACGGCGGAATCGACCCGTACCCGCTTCAGGATGGGGTTAATCACCGTCGGCCCCGTCACCACCACCAGGGATCCGAACAAAAAGGCCAGGGGCCAGGGAAACTCCCCCAAATAGTGGGCCGCCACCGCTCCCCCCACCAAGGTCAGCAGGGATCCCAGCAACACCAAATTGCGCAGGCTATCGGAGACTTGGTTGAGACGTTGCAGCCGCAGGTTCAGCCCCCCCTCAAACAGGATCAGAGCCACCGCCAACGACACCAGCGCCTCCAGCCCGGATCCCATAACCTGGGGGTGAACCCAGCTCAGGCCATCCGGGCCCAGCAGCACCCCAAACAGGAGCAGGAAAACAATGCTGGGCACCTTGACAAAATTGGCCAGGACTTGAGCTGCGATCCCGGCCACTAGGGCCAGCGTAAACAGGATCGTCAGCTCAAAGGAGTTTTCCATGCCGAGGCTCAACCTCCCTTAGCGAGAACTCTGTCCCAGCAGTTCTGTCTTGGTTAGCGTTGGGGCCACAGAAGGTTGACATGAACAGGCTGTTAACAACTACAAGTCGCTCCGGGCCGGGACAGACACAGGTGGGAGCAGCGAGAAAGCATCTTGACGAACAGGCAAACTCTGGCCGAATGTAACACTTTTATGTAACACCTTGAAGTTACTGCTCCTTGAGTCTAGGGTAGCTCAGGCCGAAGGTGAACTCAAATGGCCGCCCTCGGAGGGGGCAGCTCCCTGTTGCAGGCTGTCCTCTTGGCAGGGGCCGGCCTCCGCCAGGGGCTTGACACGACGAATGGGCAGGTTGGCGATCAGGGCCGTCGTCCCCCCTTCTGCCGCCAAGTGAAATTGCAGCCCCTCCGCATCCAGCTCCACATAGCGGGACACCACCCCCAAAATCTCCAGCCGCATCGCTTCCAAGGCTGCCGGGGTGAGGTCGGTGCGGTCGTGGGCCAAGATCAGTTTCAGGCGTTGCTTGGCCTGCTCGCGGCTGCTGCCGGAGTGGCGGGAGAAAAGCTGATCTAAGAAATCGAGAAGCATGGGCCTTAGCGGTAGCTGGAGTCAGTCGTTAAGGCGAATGGGGATGGGCAAACCCAATCCAAATCAGGCAGAAGAGCCATTCAAAGCACCTTTTGGTTTAAAAACCGCTTGGCTTTTTCCCAGAAAGACTCACCCAAGCTGGCCAACTTGGGGAATTCCACCGTCTCCCCTTCCAGCCGTCGGGCAATGCGCTGGATGGCCTGAGCAGCCAGAGTTGGGTTGGCCGAGAGGACTAGGGGCTCCCCTTTGTTGGTGGAGACGATCACCTCCCGGTCTTCTGGAATGATACCCACCAAGGGGATGGCCAGCACCTCCACCACGTCTTCCACCGACATCATCTGGCCGGCTACCACCATATCGGGGCGCAGGCGGTTGACGATAAGCTGGGTCGGTGCAATTTGTGCAGCTTCCAACAAGCCCACTACGCGATCTGCATCCCGCACTGCCGCCACCTCCGGGGTGGTGACGATGAGTGCCTCGCCGGCCCCCGCGATGGCATTGCGAAACCCCTGTTCGATCCCTGCCGGGCAGTCGATCAGCACATAGTCGTGGCTGCCGGCCAGCTTCTCGATCAACTGGCGCATCTGATCTGGGTTGGCCGCCGTTTTGTTGCGGGTTTGGGCTGCTGGCAACAGCGAGAGATTGGGGGTGCGTTTGTCTTTCACCAACGCTTGTTCAAGGCGACATTCCCCCGCAATCACCTCTAGAGCCGTGTACACCACTCGATTCTCCAGCCCCAGCAACAAGTCCAGGTTGCGCAGGCCAAAGTCGGCATCCACCACCACCACCGAGCGACCCAAGCGCGCCAAGGCAGTGCCCAGGTTGGCCGTTAGGGTGGTTTTGCCCACCCCGCCTTTGCCAGAGGTTACGACAATGACTCGGCTCATACCCCCCTCCGCAGAAAATCCTGAAGGCTGGCAATGCAGATGGCATCCTCCTGCAAGTAAACCACCTCTGGCGTGTCGGGGGGGGATCCACCCTCGGGTGGACGGGCCACCTGATCGGCAATGCGCAACTGAGTCGGCTCCAACTGCAAAGCCAAGATCACAGCACTCCTATCTCCCTCGGCGCCGGCATGCACCAGCCCTCGCAGACGTCCCCAAACCCAAATGTCTCCGCCCGCAATGATCTCGCCGCCAGGGTTGAGATCCCCCAGCAAGAAGACCGAGCCGCGGTGGCGCACGGACATTCCCGAGCGCACTGTGGATCGCAGGTAGAGGGGGGTGGTATCCGGGGGGACAGGGGGAATCGCCTCCAAGGGGGAAGATTGTTCCACAGAATAGCCTAACGTCGCCGCCGCAATCGCCGTCGAGCGGGATCCGGTTTGGACGCGCCACAGTTGCAGTCCATGCTGGGACAACAGGGCAGCAAGGATTTGTAAGGCAGGCATGTCCAGCTCTCGCCCTTGGCACCACAGGGTCAGGGGGGCCACTCCTGCCCAGTGGGGTTTGCGGCTGCGCAACTGCCACACCAAGTTCTCCCAAACTTCTTCCCAGGTCAGGGTGCTGGGCAGGTGCAGATGGATCCCTTGGGCATCCGAGCGAAAGTACACACTGCCCGTAGCCCAGGAGTCTGGAGATGGGGTAAGCGGGGAGATTTCAGGGTTCCATGTAGGGGATCCCATCATGACGGCGCCTGAACATTTGCCCGAATATAGAGGCTCATCCTATTCCATTCTTCCCCAGGGGTATGGTGCAATTTTTGGCCAAATCGCTCAACATGGCCTAGTCAGCTCCGGCAGCTCCACTTGGCCTGCGCAATCTCTCCCCCAAACCCAGCGCACCGAAATCGAGATCTTGCCTGTGCTGCCGGCTTTACCCTATAGCCCAGCGCCAATAGACATGAGGGATCCCCGCCATCGATCTGGCCAACTCACTCCAGCGCTAGTGTACCAACCCTTTTGGGTCTTGCGCAGGGGTGTTCAATGGGTTGCATCTGGACAACCATGAGCTCAAGAGCAGAACACAGGGTCAGTTTGAAGAGAGCGCCGAGCTGTGCCCAGCGGATCCCATATCCAAGTTTGGTTTATAATCTTTTTAGATTTCGGCTTAGCTTGGATTTGAAGAGGTCAACTTTAGCCTGGCTGAGCTGTACGGATCTTCTGCAGCGCCCCACTGGGTCTAGATCCTTTCCCGTCCTGTTTGGTTCGTTTTTCTATCAACTTGGGAGATTCTTATGGCCGTTCCCAATGGTCATTCCAGCACGCTTCCAGAGCAAGAAGCCTCTTCTGTGGGAAAGGACTCCGTCTCGCCAACGCAGATGGGTAGCCCTCTGAACCTGGCTCCTCTGCCTGCTGAGGGGGCCTCTGCTCAGATGCCGGTACTGCTGACGGAGAGATCCGGCCCGCCCGTCTTCCCCAGCCCTGTCAAGTTCAGCAAGATCGAGATCGACCACCGTCCGGTGGGGGCTTCGACCCTGAAGGTGGTGGATTACTATGCCGACGGACGTCCGGTTGCCGCCGCAACTCTTAAGGTTGTGGATACCTGGGGCGAGGGGCGCCCAACGGTTGCCTCGGGGGCCAAATTCATCCATGATCCCGCTCTCAATCGTCCGGTGATGGCCGATGGCCTGAAAATTGCCAAAACCTTCCTGGGCAACCGCCCCATCGAGGCCAGTCCCCTCAAGGTGCTGCGCTAGCCGGGATCCCCAAGATGGCCCCTTTGCTAACCTGGGCTGGGGCGCATCAGGGTGGTGAGTATGGAGCTCCTGGCGATTCTCGTGGGGCTGTTGGCAGGCTTGGGAGGAGGAGCAGGCTATCTGGCAGATCAGACGGCACGGCAGCTTTTGCTGGATCAGTTGGATCGGGCCGAGGTTTTAGAGGTGCGCATCCAAAGCCAGCCCAACTACCGTCTGCTGAAGGGCCAAGCGGATCGCCTGCTGATTGCCGGTCGCGGGCTGTATCGGGCCCCTTTCCCCCGCCTTGAGCTTCTCGAGTTGGAAACCGATCCGGTGGCGATCGATCCCTCTTTTTTTCAGGGGGCTCCCCTGCGCCTGGCGCGACCTCTGCAAGCTGCGGTGCGGGTGGTGGTGCGAGAAGAGGACTTGAATGCTGCCCTCAACCTGCCAGAGGTGCTCCGCCAGTTTCAGGATATTCAAGCAGATCTGCCCTTTGGCGGAGCTGGCAGGGAAGCTCGCCGTTTTGACCTGCGTCAGCCCCGCGTCGAGTTTTTGGATCCCAACCGTATTCAGCTTTCTGCCCTCTTGGTGGAGCGGGACGGCGGCACCGAGCAGTCGGTCGAAGTGGTGTTCAACGCCGGGATCCGGGTGGAAGAAGGGCGCAGCCTCAAGCTGGAGAATCCGGAGTTTGTCATCGGTTCTGTACGGGTTCCTGATGAGATCTCAGCAGCCTTCTTGGGCGGGCTCAATAGGGTGTTTGACCTGCAAGAGCTGGAAGAGATCGGGATCCTGCTGCGGGTGCTCAGCCTAGAGATAGAACCTGACCAATTGCAGGTGATTGGGTTTGTGCGGGTGGAGACGCTGGAGAAGATCATGATCCCTGACGCGGACGGCTAGAGATCCCGGTTGAGCATGGATGCAATCTTCAGCTAGAAACCGCAGGAGCCCCGCCCTGTACCCCCCTCTGTCCACCCGTATACGGGGGGAAGGCGGGCCGGTCAGGGTCGGGAGGAATGCGGACGACGGATAATCGTGACATGGCCCAAGTCCTGACTATCTCCTGCAAGCTCAAGGTATCTGCTTCGCAAGCCGTGAAGCTAGAGGCAACC
>NZ_JANSJJ010000260.1:0-533 GCF_047502715.1 Synechococcus sp. H55.10 | reverse complement strand
GTAAAGTATCTGACCTTCTCAACTTTCCTTTGCTTGAGGAGCACTTGGATCAGCATCACCAGGTTCAGAGCTTCTTCGGGGACTTCCGCTGAGTCAGGATCCCTGGGGGTTGGCTCGGCAGCTTGCTGGGCTTGGAAATCGCTGAGGCGCTGCCCAGTAAGGCTGGCCCGTTCCCCGTTTTGGTTGAAGAAAAGGCGCTGGCCCCAGATCTCCCCCCATCCCTCCTCCGGGCGGTTCTCGATCACTGTAATGCTGGTGCCCTCGCGGGTGGCCAAGATCGCCAGCACGGCTGGGTTGCCCGGATAAGACTGATAGTTGAACAGCACCGGGTTGAATTGGGCGGATCCCCCGGCAGGGATGGGCAAAAAGGCGGCCTGGGCGCTCACCAGCACATAGCTATCCCGTGGGGCCAGCAGCGAGTTGCGGTTGCCGGCCCAAGAGCGGGGGTTGTGCAAGTAGCGGCGCAGGTTCCCCAGCAGCTCCCGCAGCGACACCGCGCGCAGGGGTTTTCCTTTTTCGTTGCCCACCAGCAC
>NZ_JANSJJ010000259.1:0-536 GCF_047502715.1 Synechococcus sp. H55.10 | reverse complement strand
GAGCAAGAGGCGTTGCGACGAACACGGCATACCTTGACAGCTCATCGGGAAACTTTACGGCAGCAGCTCCACCAACTCCAATTGCGAGAATCCGAATATCGACAACAGCTCCACCTCTTCCACAAAATGGAGGAGGAAAAGCTACACCTGCAAACTCTCTGCGAAAAGCAAAGTGCCCTGGAACAACGGTACTCTCAAATTGGCCAGAAGTTGGCCTCTTTTCAGGCCCTGCGCCTAGAACTAAGACAGAGAGAAACAGAACAGGAACAGGGCCGGGCCCAGTTGGAACAGTTGCGGCTGCAGCTTCGACAGCGACAGGCCGATCGAGAGCACGTAGCCAAGATTCCCCTCCTTGAGGCTCAACAAGAGCGACTGCAAACTCAGCTCAGCCGCCTGGCTGCGGCGCGGCAATTTCAGCAGGAACTCCAAGCCCTTGTCGAGCAGGGCTCTCACCAACTGGCCCAGCACAACCACAGCATTCAAAGTCTTGTGGAGGAGCTGGCCGCTTGCCAACAGAGTTATCCGCAACTCCAACC
>NZ_JANSJJ010000258.1:0-537 GCF_047502715.1 Synechococcus sp. H55.10 | reverse complement strand
GTTTCCTTCTCGATTGGCTGTCTCACCGGCTGGGATCCCTGCTTGGCACACCGGAGCGCTCCTCTGGGCCCTGGCTGGATAGCGATCTGCCGCGACTGAACAGCGCGGTGGAAGAAAAACTCAGGCCCCAACCCACTGATGCGGCTAAGGTGTCTGGCTCTGCGCCGCCGACCTCCGGGCAAGGATTGGATCTGCGCAAGTGGTTCAACCTGGATGTGATTGCCCCTGGGATCGTCGGGATCCTTTATCTGGTGCGCTGGTAAGTGGCTGTGCGGCTAACGGGGGTGCCCCCCTATCTATTGCCGGGGCCGATTTTGGTGGTGCAAACCCTGGTGCGAGACTGGGGATCCCTTTTTCCTTCCCTTTTGATCACCCTGCAAATTACGGTGGTGGCGTTCCTTTTGGCCACGGTCTCAGGGCTTTTGTTGGCGATTTTGTTTGCCCAGAGCAAATGGATTGAGCGCAGCCTCTTTCCCTATGCGGTGATTTTGCAAACAACGCCCATTGTTTCCATCGCGCCGCTGATCATCATCTGGC
>NZ_JANSJJ010000257.1:0-94039 GCF_047502715.1 Synechococcus sp. H55.10 | reverse complement strand
CACCTACACCTCCACAGCGTACATCGTCGGCAGCGGCAGATGTGTATAAGCGCCCGCCCTGGGGGAGAGGGGGTGGGGGGGTGAGGGCATCAAGGCGCTCAATCACTGGCTCTACCCAAGCCTCCTTTCCCTTCTTGGTCGAAAGCTGAAACGAGCGCACCAATGGCATCTGACAACCGCAAGCTGGGTTTGGACATTTCACCGTTCTTGCCCACAGCCAAGCAATGACCGTTGCTTCTCCCTCACCCTGCCCTTTCCCTGAGGGAAGTTTTCCCTCACCCCCGTCCCCTCTCCCTGGGGGAAGTTTTCCCTCACCCCCGTCCCCTCTCCCTGAGGGAGAGGGGGGAAGGGGGCGGAAGGCGGCGCGGATTCGATCCAAGGCTACGGGGAGATTGGTTTCTACCAAGTGGCTACTCAGGCGCACAAAGCGCAGTCCCAGGCTTTCTAGCAGTTCCTGCCGTTGGCGATCCAAATCTTTTTGATGCTCGTGGATTGGCCCATCGACCTCTACAATCAAAGCCTCTTCCTTGCAGAAAAAATCGACCACGAATGTGCCGATCGGGTGCTGTCGCCGAAACTTACGCCCCTCCAACTGGCGATTACGCAACGCTTCCCACAAAATCGCCTCAGAAGGTGTAGATTGCCGCCGCAGTTGTCGAGCTACCTCCTGCATTTTCTTCTGAATTGCTGGAGGAACTTCCCATTTCTCCAACTCCCCCTCTCCCTGAGGGAGAGGGGGCTGGGGGGTGAGGGCCATCCCGCCCCATGGGAGAGGGGGCTGGGGGGTGAGGGCAACATCGCCATTGGGCAACTGACCTTGTGCTAAGTGGACTACAGATGGATCCCTCACCCTGCCCTCTCCCAGAGGGAGAGGGTTTTGAGTCTTCTCCCCCTCTCCCCATAGGAGAGGGGGCTGGGGGGTGAGGGCAATCTTCGGATACAAATGCCCGATCCGCTTAAAAGCCTCATCCCGCATCCATTGTCCGTAGTAGCGCACATCTGCCGCTAATCCTTGCGCCCCATACCACCGATTCAAACCGCAAACTCCCCCTCGCCCTATGGGAGAGGGGGTTGGGGGGTGAGGGCAATCTCGCCCTATGGGAGAGGGGGGTTGGGGGGTGAGGGCGATCCTGGGGGTTAATCGGCGGCTTGTCCTTAAATAGCGGCGGAATTTCGATCAGAGCCTTGTTGATGAGAACAGCCACCGGATTCAAGTCACTGGCATAAGCCTTGAGCCCCAACCGCTGCGCCTCCAAGGGAATTGATCCCCCCCCGGCAAAGGGGTCGTAAACCGGCGGCGCGTGCTTGGCAATGTACTCCCTGACAGCCTGGGGATCCGTGGGCGGATCCTCACCGCGATCCCAGGCCAAACAGCGGGCAATCTCCCGCTGGGCCGCATCCAAAACTCCTGAGTTGGGATCGTTCACATCGTCCCAAGAAACCAGGCCCCGCACCACTTGCTTGGTTTTGCCGTCCTTGTCTTTTTGAACTTCGATGCGGGCCAGAATGTCCAACAGCCGCTGTCGCTCCCGCTCTTGGTCGGCCTCGGTGGGGAACCTGTCTGGCCAACTGCTGGGATCATCCACCAAAGAAGCCCACAGAACCGCCCGACAAGCCGCCAGGGGCCGGCGTGCCCACCAGAGATGTAGGGTGCTGGGGTGGCCGTGGCGGATGGACTTCTCGCGGGCAGATTCTAAGTTGATGGCTTCCAGGGGCAGGGCAACTTCGATGAGCTTCTTGCGGCGGGACATAAGGAGCCAAGGCCAAGGAGGCGAAAACAGGGGGCAAAATATACTCTACTCGCTGCAGGCGGATCCCTTGGCCCCAGATTGGCTAGCTCTGCAGCCGGGGATCGGATCCCTGCTGCCAGAGCTCCTTCCACTTGTAGTTGACGCTACTGGCAGCAAAATCTGGCTCCCGCTTGAAAGGCCTTCTTACGTAGCGCACCTCACAGCCTTCCCCCGCCACTGTGTAAGTGCCTGCAGGAGTTTTGACCCTGAAGACATCCCCTTCTGGAAAATCCCGATCCGCCGGCACCTGAACCAGGGCAAGGATGTAGCTGTCGGGCTTATTCAAAGCTGTCAGAATTTCATTTTTCGTTACCGTTACCGTTTCTGCTCCTTCAACCCTGCCCTTGACCTCGATAAAGCGCAGGCCCTCCCTGCCTCTGGATTCGATGTCATAGCCCAGGTTTTCGGCACTCACATCGCGGGGCTCATATCCCAACGCCTGCTCGATGGCCATGACAGCGGCCATGGCCGCCTGCTCCACACGCTGGGTTTCGCGGGCAAAGGTGGCAGGAGTGGACTCCCGCTTGCCTTGCAGCCGCTGCAGCAACCCCACAGGGATCACCAGCGCCTTCCCCACCACCACCGGCGGCGAGGAGGATAGCTGGCGCTCCTGATCAAGTTCCGCCAGCCGCTTGCGAAGCCGATCGGCCAATTCATCGGCCCGCTGCCGGGCCTTGGCAGAGTTGAGCTTGGCATTGAGCTTGCCCGCCTGCTCCTCTAGCCGTAACTGGGCCGCCCGGTGATCCCAGTAGTTGATTTCTCGGGTGAGACGATCCTTTACAGCCCGCTCTGTTTTGTTGATGAGTTCTTCCCGCTGAGCCTTGACCTCCTGAAAATGCTGAGGAACAAGGTGTTCAATGGCGTAGGTGGTGACCTGCCCTTCTAGCTTCGCAGAAGAGAAGCTGGGAAGATAAGAGCTGGCTTGGGCTTTCAGAAGAGCCTGCTCTTCAGCAGTTAGGGGTCGATAGTCCAAGTAGGGAGCATAGCCGGCACTCCTTATCCTGAACTCCTCATTACCATCTCCCCCTCTCCCTGAGGGAGAGGGGGTTGGGGGGTGAGGGCCATCCCGCCCCATGGGAGAGGGGGCTGGGGGGTGAGGGTCATCCCGCCCCATGGGAGAGGGGGTTGGGGGGTGAGGGCCATCCCGCCCTATGGGAGAGGCCAGGATTTCCGCATATTGCATACGGCGGGAAATGACTCGCCGCTGGCCATTGCGATCAGTCCGCCCATCCTGGATAGCGTGCTCCAGGTACACCAAAACCCGCGGCGTCTCGGTGGGATCCCTTTCATCGACAAGGACGGATCCCTGTCTAAGTAAGTCTCTGTATCGTTCCAGAATAAGATCGATGGTGGCTTCCAGAAGAGGGTGGCCAGGGCAGACAAACTCTGCCAAAGGTTTTCCGGGAACGCTAACTAGGCTTTTATCAAAGGTAATCCGTTCGTATTTTCTGAGAATAGGCGCGCCCAAGCCAATCTGGCGATCCCGATTGCGAATGTCTGCCGGCACGTGGGTAATTTCGTAGCGTTTGGATTCTCGCTTTTGCACAGTGCCCCCTAAGTGTTGAAAGGCCTCTAGGAAAAAGGAAGCAATAAAATGAGGCTGGAGCTTCCGGGCTTCAGCTCGCTGCATCTCTAATCGAATCTGTTGCACCTTGGTGATGTCCATGGAGTCGTGGGCCAGAGCCCGTTCCTCCAGGAGCTTTCTCAGCCGTTCTCGATCTAGGTAATCTGCCACCTTCTGGTTTAGCCGAGCTCTCACCTCTGGATCATCACCATAGCGAATGGCCTCAATGAGCAGCTCTCGCAATTCCTTCCCATCAATAGCCTTGCCCAGCACGTCAAAGACCTTGCCCCCTAGGGCTTTTTGCTCGCTCTCCAGCTTCTTCAATAAAGCCAGGTAGACATCCCCCTCGCGAGTTTCTGCAGCCACCAAATTCCATAGGTGGCAGACTTCAGTTTGCCCAATGCGGTGGATTCGCCCAAACCGTTGCTCCAAGCGATTGGGATTCCAGGGCAAGTCGTAGTTAACCATTAGATGGGCTCGCTGCAGGTTGATCCCCTCCCCGGCGGCGTCGGTGGCAATCAAGATTTGCACAGCCGGATCCTGCTTAAAAACCTCTTCAGCCTTCTTGCGCTCCTCCCGACCCATGCTGCCGTGAAGAGTAACCACTGCTTCTGACTGCCCCAGCAGAGTTCTCACGCGGTCGGCCAGGTACTCAAGGGTATCCCGGTGTTCGGTGAAGATCACCAGCTTGCGCCGATGTCCACCGGCGTCGAACATTTCCCCTTGATTTTGCAACAGCTTGGACAATTCTTCCCACTTGCGATCCTGACCACTGCGTCGCACCCGTTCAGCCAGCTTTTCTAGATCCTGAAGCCGCTGAATCTCTGCCTTAAGCTGGACAATGGTGCGAGCGGCAGTTGCTTGATCTACCAACTCTTCTTCTTGTTTTTCCAGCTCGTCAGCGGTGTAGTCTTCAAAGTCTTCCTCCCAACCTTCCGCATCAAGCGGGGGAATAGTGACAGTAATATTTCTCGTTCCTCGACTCCGTAATTGTTCTTCCCTAAGCCGCTGCTCCAGCCTCTGTCGCCGTCGCCGCAAGGATTGGTAAATCGCTTCTGGAGAAGAGGCTAGCCGACGCTGTAGGATGGTCAGGGCAAAACCAACAGTTCTCTTGCGACCATCGTTGTCCAAGGCATCTACATTGTTAAACTCTTCTCGTACGTAATCGGTAACTTCCTGATAAAGCTTGGCTTCCAGATCAGACAAGGCATACTGGACGGTGTAAGCCCTTCGCTCTGGAAAAAGCGGCTTGCCGTCAAACTTAACCAAGTCTTCTTTCACCAATCGCCGCATGAGATCCGAGACGTCGCAGGTGTGAGCTCCATCTCGAAATTTTCCCTCAAAGCGATCTCCATCCAACAAGGCCAAAAAAAGCTGAAAGTCTGCTTCTTTGCCATTGTGGGGAGTGGCTGTCATCAGCAAAAAGTGGCGCGTTAGCTGAGAGAGCAATTTACCCAGCTTGTAGCGCTTGGTTTCTTTGATTTCTCCGCCAAAGAAGGATGCCGAAAGTTTGTGGGCCTCATCGACAACGACCAAGTCCCAATCGGCTTGCTTAAGTTTATATTGTAGGGCTTCATCTCGGCTAAGCTTATCTAGCCGGGCAATGAGCAGCGGAATCTCCTGAAATGGATTCCCTGTTCGAGCTGCTTCAAGACGATCGTTGGTCAAAATTTCAAAGGGCAAATGGAACTTTTGCACCATCTCCTCTTGCCACTGCAGGGTCAGACTGCCGGGGCAGACAATGAGACAGCGGTGCAGGTCACCGCGAATCAGCAGCTCCCGAATCAACAGCCCTGCCATGATGGTTTTGCCAGCCCCTGGATCGTCGGCCAGCAAAAACCGCAGCGGCTGCCGCGGCAGCATTTCCTCGTAGACGGCACTGATTTGATGGGGCAGAGGCTCTACCAGAGAGGTGTGGACAGCTAGGAGGGGATCGAAAAGATGAGCCAGCCGAATGCGATGCGCTTCAGAAACCAACCGGAAGAGAGCACCCTCTCCCTCGAAGTTGCAAAGGGATCCCTCCTGAACAACTTCCAAAGTTGGCTCTTGGTTGCGAAACAGCAGCTCTGCGTGGGGCTGCCCCTGGATGTCTTTGTAGATGACCTCGATGGCACTGCTGCCGTGCCATTTCACGTTGACGATGACAACGGCTTGGTTTGGCAGGATCCCTCTGATCCTTGCACCGGGGTTGAGATCTTCCAGTCGAGCCATAGACTGCAGGCTTCTAGAACTGCTGGCAGAAGCTTGTTCCAACTCCCCACTGCTATGTTGCCCTCACCCCCAGCCCCTCTCCCAGAGGGAGAGGGGGGAACAGGAACCGCCCAGCCCCTCTCCCACCAGGGAGAGAGGAGTGTCCTCATGTCAGGGATCCCTGTGGGCAGACAGAATGGCCTGGGCGGCCAGGTGACCGGAGAGGGTAGCCCCTTCCATGCTGTCGATGTAGTCTTGGGCGGTGTAGCTGCCGGCAAAGAAGAAGTTGGGCACAGGGGTCTTCTGCTGCGGGCGATAGGGATCCATGCCCGGCGCCTCTCGATAGAGGGAGTGGGCCAGCTTGACCACGCTGTACCAGGTCAGGTTCAGTTGCCGCGACGAGGGGAAGAGCTCGTGCACTTGGTGCAGCACGTGCTGGGCAATCTGCTCGTTGGGCATGGAGATGAAGGGATCCCCCGGCGTGAGCACGCATTGCAGCAGGGATCCCTGGCCGGGCTTGTAGTAATCGGCGGGGCTGGTGAGGGCCAGGTCGGCGAAGCAGGAGAAATCGGCATCGGCGGTGTAGAGGAGGTTGTCGATGCCAAGCGGCTGCGGGTGGTCGGCGGCGCGTCTGGCCCGGCCCTTCAGCTCCGTCACCCAGCCATCGAAGCGCAATTGCACCGTTGCCACAGGTACGGATTCCAGCTTGTAGAGGTTGTCGAACTGGGGCCACTGCCGCCACACCTGTGGGATCAGCCGTTTGGCCCCTTCCACCGCCGTTGCACACACATACACATCTGCTTCCACCCGCTCGCCATTGGCCAAGACCAGGCCGGTTACCGCGTGGGGAGGAGAGTCGCTGACTTCGATGCGGCTGACTCCCCGGCGGGTATGAACCTGGCCGCCGCGGGCTTGCAGGTAGCGGACGATGGGCTGGGTGAGGTAATTGTCCGGGGATCCCTTGAGGAGGTTGAGCTTGGAGGCATCTGTTTTGCTGGCAAACATCTGAAAAATGGTCAGCATACAGCGGGCGGAAATCTGCTCCGTATCAATGAAGCCCAGGGCATAGGCAATCGGGTTCCACATCCGCTTCAGGCTGGCCTCGGATCCGCCGTGCTGGCGGAACCACTCGGCAAAGCTCATCCGATCCAAGGCGCGAATCTGCCGCATTGCTCCTTCGTAATCCAGCAGGCCACGAATCAGAGGGCTGGTGCCCAGTGCCAGGGCGTTGCGCAGTTTATCGGCCCAGGAGAGCTGCTCTGTCGTGAAGAAGGCCTTGAGGCCGTTGAAGGGCGCTCCCAGGGGAAAGCGAAAATCAAGGCTGCCCGTATGCCCGCCGCGGTTGACAAAGGTGTGGAGGTGCTGCTTGGGCAACAGGTTCTCGTAGGCCCCCACCTTTTTCATCAGGGCAAACAAGTTGCTGTAGTTGCAGAAAAAAACATGGAGGCCCATCTCGATGTGGTTGCCCTCGGCATCCTGCCAGGAGCCCACCTTGCCGCCCACAAAGGGCCGCGCCTCGTAGATCTGCACCTGGTGCCCCGCTTCCGCCAAATCGACCCCCGTGACCAAGCCGGCCAACCCTGCTCCGATAATGGCTACCCGCATCGTGATCCCCTCAACTGAGCCCCGCCAAGGGCTGACGCAACTGCAAAGAAAGATGAACTCCTCTCATTCTGGAACAAAATGCGTCGGGGATCCCTGGCTTGACAAACGACCGCAAAACTTGCCATCATAAACTTCCTGATGCGGATGTAGCTCAGTGGTAGAGCTTCTCGTTGCCAACGAGACGGTCGCGCGTTCGAATCGCGTCATCCGCTTTTTGGGCCCTCACCCCCGTCCCCTCTCCCGGAGGGAGAGGGGAGTTGTTAGCGCTTGTAGAAGGTCTCCAGGCTGTGGCGGTCGCCCACAAAGCGCCAGTGCCAGGGTTCGTAACTCACCCCCTGTGGGTTGCCGCGGGGAAAGGACAGCTCAAAGCCAAAACGAGCGGCATTCTTCTCCAGCCACCGGAAGGCAGGGGTGGTCTCAAAGGCTTCTTGCGTGTCCCATTGGGGAAACCGGGCATCGCCAATGTCGATGGCATAGCCCGTGTGATGCTCGCTGTAGCCGGGGGGAGCGCTGAGCGCCGCCCGTTCTTCCGGTCGCAAAGCCCGCGATTGGGCCAGTTGAAAAAACAAAAACTCCTGCTCCGCTATCGAGCGAAACCCAGAGATAGGGACGAGGCGGATCCCGTCGGCTTGGGCTGCTGCGCTCATGCGCAGGTAGCTCTCAGCAGCCGCCTGGCGCAGGCGCACCTCTCGACCGTGGTAGCTGCCCACCACCCGTAGGCTATCTGCGGGGGCCTCGGCATAGGCATAGTGCCCCAGCAGCGAGACCCGTCCATTCTGCTCAGTTGGCTGCGCCAGAGGGGGCTGACTGGCTTCTTCCAGAACTGGGGGATCTGCTGCTTGCTGGGATCCGGGTAACTGATCTATCCCCCAACCCGCCAAGAGCACCAACCCAACCACTACCAGCCCCAAGCTCAGGCGCAACCTCAAGGTAGCCGCCGAACCTTGCGCTTTTTCCACCGAAGTGGACTGGCGACGCGCAACCGGAATGTCGTCGTTCATGCGCAAGGGCCGGGCTCTCAGAGAAGAACCGAAGAGATTTTACAGGCCCAAGTCTGCCAAGATATCGCGGGCATGGGTTTCGGTGTTGATGTTCTGATAGACCTTGGCAATTTTGCCCTCGCCATCAATGACGTAGGTCACCCGCTTGGCGTAACCGCCCCCATCCACATCGTAGGCGCGGGCGATCACCCCACTGGTATCGACCAGTAGAGGGAAGGGCAAGTTGTACTTTTCGGCAAACTTTTGGTGAGAGGCCTGGTCGTCCATGCTCACCCCCAACACCACCACGTCTTTGCTCTGGTAATCGGCGTAGGTGTCGCGGAACCCGCAGGCCTCTTTGGTGCAGCCGGGGGTGTCGTCTTTGGGGTAAAAGTAGAGGACAACGGTTTTCCCGGTAAAATCGGCCAGAGAAACTTGGTTGCCGTGGGTGTCAGTGGTGTTGAACCCTGGAGCAATGGTGCCAACAGCGAGAACCATAGACAGGTGACCTGAAGAGTGCGAAAAAGAAGGCTGCCCCCAGCATTTTCTTCAGCCCTGGTCGTCTCTGTCAAGCTGTTGCCGGCTCTGACCCGGCTGCCCGTTGCAACTCGGCCACCAGCTCTTGGAGCTCCGCCGCCAGCCTAGAAGGCAGCCGTCGCCCCAGGATTTCCGCCAGCGACCGGTAGTACCACAGGGATCCCTCTTTGCCGCCGGAGAAGCGCTCCCAGAGCCGATCCCCCAGTTGGCGAAAGTCTCGCAGGATGCAGCGGACGTTGTGCAGCTTGTCGGCGGCGGCCACCAGCAAGACCGAGGCATCTGCGCTTTCCAAGTGCTTGAGATAGGCCACTTTGCGCTCTTTCCAGTTTTCTTTGGGCTCGCCCAGGGAGCTATCGCTGTCGGTGTCTGTGCATCCCAGGATGATCTGCAGCACCCGTTCTCCAAAGTGCTCCCGCAACTCCCGTTCGATCTGGGCCCGCGGCTCGCCGCTGTAGCGGGGGCCATCCTCCAGGCTGTCGTGGAGCAGGGCGGCAATGGCCTCATCTTCGTCGGCGCCGTGCTCCAGGGCGATGGACGCCACCGCCAGCAGGTGGCTGAGGTAGGGGATCCCTGTTCCCTTGCGGGTTTGAGCAGCGTGCCAGCGGTGGGCGTAGCGCATGGCCTCGGCAAACCGCGGCGTCAACTGGGTGGACATGGGTATCTCTCCATCGAGGTTGGAAGTTGAGGGGATGGGTCAGGAATGGTCTGCTGTTGGTTGTTGATTTGATTATGGGGGCAACTGGCCGGAACCGCAGGGGTTCAGCCGCTGGCCGCCGTCTGTTTTGCCGGTAGGGGCACCGGGATCCCTGTCCCTTGCCAGGCACAGAGATCGACAAAGCGATCCGCCAGGCGAATCAGCTCCGGGTGTGTGCTGGGCCGGTAGGCGGCTACCTCCAGCCGGCAGCCTTGGCTGCGGATGTGCCGGAGGGCTGGCGCGAAATCCCCATCACCGCTCAGCAGCAGCACCGTCTCGTAGCGGGAATACAGGGTCATTAAATCCACGATCAGCTCCCCATCCAGATTGGCCTTGCGGCTGCCGTCGGCACGGGTGACGACCGGCTTGGTGACCACCCGGTAGCCCAGCTTTCTCAGCTCTGCCAGAAAACGGCGCTGGCCGAGGTTGTGCGGATCTGTACCGCTGTAGAAATGCACCTCCATCTCGGTTCGGCCCTGGGCCAGCCAGCTCAACAGTCCGGGGTAGTCGAGAGGGGATCCCGATTGCTGGGCGCTGGCGTGCAGGTTAGCGCCGTCAATAAACACCCCCAAAGCTTTGCGCGGGGAAGGGAGGGCTGGCTGGGACTCCACCTGCTGCTGCAGACGTTGCAATTGCGCCCGCATCGACTCCAGTTCCTCAGGAGTCGCCTGGGGCAGAGCATTGAGCCGCAGTTCTACAGCTTTGAGCCGCCGCTGGATCTGTTGAATGGCCTGCGTGGTGGGAGCCAGTTGCTGCCGCACCGATAAATGTGACGTAGGCCGAGCTTCGAGAGCGTCGATGCGCGCCTGTATCGTCCCCAGTTGGGCCGCCATCTGTTCCTGCTGCTGCCAGCTCTGCCCCAACACTTGGCAAAGCTGTTCTTCGCGGCGGCGGATGGCCGGGTAAGCCGCAGCCACAGGCAAGAGACCCCAGACGACCTGGCGGGTTACTAAGGCTGTCACCCCCAAAGCCAGGGATCCCGTCCACAGCCAGGTTAGGGAGAAGGTAGAAGTCCTACCCATGCTCATAGTCAGCTCTCCTCGGTTTGGGTGAATGGGTCTGATGGTTGCCGAGATTGGATTGCGCTCACCTCAGGGATCCTTCTTGAAGAGCGGGATGCCCAGCACTCACGGAGGCATTGAGGAGCAGCAATTCAACGACTGCAGTATGTCTGCTGTTGGAAGAGGGAGCTTCCCATTGCTGGCCGGACAAGTGGGCAACTCCAGTATTGAGGGCAGACAGAAGGCGCTCCTTTTTGCCGACCAGCCCCGTGGCTTGCCCAATCTGGAGCGGCGCGAACATGAAGGGAGCGGGGTCAGTTGGGGATCTCAATGGTTACGTTGGCCAACTGCACATCGTCATAATCCACCCAGGCTCCGCCAGGCTGCACGACCGTATCACCCCCCACCGGCACCGAGATATGCAGAGATCCGCCGAAAAGGGGAATGCTGATCGGCACTTGGGGACCACGGGTAACCCTGCTGGGCTGAATCAGGGTTTTGCCGGTGCGCAGCGTCACGGTATTCAGGCCCAGGCGCAGATGCGGCAGCGGCAGAGGGATGCGCAGGCCGTCTCCTCCCAACTGGATCTGCTCCACCTCCACCCCGTTTAAAAGCACTCGCATGGGAGACATATTGGCGCCGGGGATGCGGGACTGGCCGGCCCGATAGGCAGCGGCAGTATCCAACCCAATCAGGGATCCAATCCGCAAAACCGGTGGGCGAGGCGGCAGGCGTTCCAAAGTGAAGGAGCGGGTCATCTCCACCTCTTGGGCAGGGCCGAGAAATTGGCCGGCAGCCGCCGACTCTGGAGAATATTGGTTATCGCCCAGGCGGATGACATTGGCCTCCAGCACCAAAGTCGTGTTGGGATCCCAGCGCTCCAACTGCAACTGCCAGGGCCGATCCCCCCCCGTCTGTCTGTTGCCTGTGCTCTGGGAATAGGGCAGATAGTTCTCCAGCCGCGCCACCAAAATTTCTTCTGCCGGCAGCGGCCCCGGCAGGCGAAACCGCCCCTGAGCATCGGTGCGCACCGCGATCCCTGCCCCTGGAATGGCCACCTCCACCCCGGCCAAAGGCTGGCCTGTCAGGCGATCCACCACCTGGCCAGAGTAGGCAGAATCCAACTGCACCTGTCCGGTGGGTGCATCTGTGGCCGCCTGAATGCGCTGCTGCAACACCTGCCAATCGGCTTCTGTAATCCGCCCATCCTGATCGACATCGGCAGCCCGGATCGGGTCGTCGGTCAACTCCCGTTCTCCCCGCAAATAGGCCCCCAACAGGTTGAGATCCTGCACTGTCAAACGACCATCCCCATCCAGATCGCCCGCTTGAAAGGGCTGCGCTTGGGCAGAAGACAGGCCTATCCAACCCAGAGCAAGGGATCCCAGCAGCAAGAGAGAACGGGCTAAACAGGAGACCCTAGACATCGCAACTCTCCTGGGGAAAAAGCCAGGCAGCGTTCTTCATGTTTTAACGCAATTCACTTCCTCGCAGCAGGGTTGGCCGAGCCGGTACAGAGTACTCTTGAGCGCAATTTTGCTCGCCCGCCTTTGGCTGCAGGAGCCGAAAACTTGATGGTAGGATAACCGTGGTGACTTGCTTCTCCTATGGCTCGATACTCTTGCGTTACCCAGCTTGTGGGCTCAGCCGAGCAGCTAGGCGAGTCGATTCGCGCCATCTTGGAGCGCTGCCAACTCAATGTCCTCCACAACAGCTCTGATTACTGGGTAGCCGGTGAGCCCCCCGGAAAGAATCCCTACACCAAGCTGGTAACCGTGGAAGTGTTTGTGGATCGCACCCGTCAAGCCGCCGACGGCTCTGTACAGGTAACCTGTATCGCCAAAAATGAAGAGCTGCCCCTGAGAAGCGTTAACCACTGCCAACAAACCTTTGATCGCCTGAAAGCAGAGCTAGCCCAGTTGCAAACTCAACTGCAGCTTGCTGCCCAGCAAAAAGATGCTTTACGATAACAGAGCTGAGTTTACTCTGCTCCCATGGCACGTCGCTGCCAACTCACCAACAAGAAGCGCAACAACGCTTTTGCCATCTCCCACTCCCACCGGCGCACTAAGCGCCTGCAGGAAGTCAACTTGCAGTGGAAGCGCATCTGGTGGGAAGAAGGTAAGCGGTTTGTGCGTTTGCGCCTTTCCACCAGAGCCCTGAAGACCCTCAAGGCTAAGGGAGTAGGGGCCATGGCCCGCGAGGCCGGGATCGACCTCAACCGCTTTTGAGCTTTCGACCCCCTTGTGCTTGCCGGATCCAGCCCTCACAGCAACCCGAATAGCTTACGCGACTTGGGCTGTAAACCTGCCAGCAGCGTGTTGAGGGTGTCCCGTTGGGTCAGCTCGTTGGTGCCGCTGGCCCGCTCGATTAAGAGTTTGCGCATTTCGTCCGAGAGCTTGGCGTCGGTGAAGTCGGCGCCGACAAAGCTGGCCCCTTCAAGTTGAGCTTCTTGCAGGTTGGCCCCCACCAGGAGGGCTTGGTCAAAGTTGGCATGTTGCAACTGACAACTGGCCAGGACGGCCTGGGAGAGGTTGCAGCGAAAGAGGTTGGCTTGGCAAAAGTCGGCGGCAAAAAAGTTTCCTCCCGCCAGGTTGGCAGCCACCAAGCTGGCCTCGCGAAAGATGGAATGGCTGAAGCGCCCCCCCTGAAAGCTGCTTTTGTCCAGCTTGGCAGCGGTGAAGTTGCTGTAGTCTCCCAGGGCTTGACTGAAGCTGGATCCCCGCAGATCGGAGGCGGCAAAATTGGCCCGCTCCAGCTCGGCACGGCGGAAGTTGCACAGCCGCAGATCCGCCTGCTGCATGCTGAGCGAGCGCAGGTTGGCCCGCGTCAAGTTGGCCTTGGGCATCTGGATGCGGTCGAACAGGCCCCGCGAAAGGTAGGCGCCTTCGAGGTTGGCACCCAGCAGGGAGCGCCCTTCTCGCAGGGCTGCCAGCAAGTCCCTCGTGGTTTCGATGCGAACCGGCTCGGAGGGTTGAGAAGGGGGAGCACTCACGGATGGGTTGTTCCTCACAAGCTGGGACAGAAACTCGGTCAACCTAGCCGAGGACTGAGGGCTAACTAAGGATTCCACCTATCAAGCTAACGTTTGCGCCGCTTGCCGAGGTTAAGAGGATGTTAATAAAGCCAGTCCTGCTGGGTTGCGGGTAAGGAACAATCGGCTCCGATTTGTTGCATACTCGGGGCAGCGTTTCGTTAGTGAACCCCACCTTCCATGCAGGTAGCTTTCATTGTCGATCCGTTGCCCCAGTTGCAGGTGGGCCATGACACCAGCGTTGCTCTGATGGAGGCGCTGCAGAGACGGGGACACCGCATCTTTTGCTTGGGACTGGCCGATCTCTACTGGGATCAAGGGGAAACCTGGGCCGCCGTTGAGGAAATTGCCTTGGATCCGGCAGCAGATCCCTGGTACGAGGTCAAAGAACGGCGGCTGTTGCCCTTGAGCCAAATGCAGGCGGTGTGGATGCGCAAGGATCCGCCGGTGGATACGGCCTATCTCTATGCCACTTACCTTTTGGATCGCCTCTCCCCCAGCCGCACGCTGGTACTCAATCATCCTGCTGGGATCCGCTCGGCCAACGAAAAGCTCTACGCCCTGCAATTCCAAGAGTGGATCCCGCGTACCTGCGTCAGCAGCAGCAAACACCTGCTGCGCCAATTCGTCGAGCAGGTGGGGCAGGCGGTGCTCAAGCCCTTGGGTGGCAAGGGTGGGGAAGGGATCCTGCGGGTCAATGCCGGGGATCTGAACCTCAATTCTTTGCTCGAGCTGAGCACTCAATTTGGCCAGCTACCCGTGATGGTGCAAGAGTATTTGCCAGCAGCAGCGATGGGAGATAAGCGCATCTTGTTGCTAGAGGGAGAACCTTTGGGTGCCGTCAATCGCATCCCTGGGGAGGGAGATTTTCGCGGCAATGTGGCCGCCGGCGGTCGGGTAGAAAAAACCAAGATTACCGAAAAAGAACGGGCTCTCTGCGGGTCTTTGGCACCGGTGCTAAGGCAGGAGAAGCTCTATTTTGTTGGGATCGATGTTATCGGAGAACGACTAACGGAAGTGAACGTGACCAGCCCGACGATGCTTCGAGAGATCTCTCAATTGGAAGGAGTTGATCTGGCAGACCAAGTGGCCCAGTGGCTGGAGAAGAAGGTACCTCTCGAGAAGTAAAAAGCCCCACAAGGGGGCCTAGTCGCGACCTATAAAACTCTAGAGCACTATAAGGAAGGGCTCCATAAACAAGCTGTATTGAACACCGCATTGAGCACAGTTCTTAGAATCTCAGAAAAAAGGTCAGATCCGCGCAGCCGTTATCTTTTTTTTAGATTTTCTGGCGTGAAGCTAACCTCAAGACCCTCCGGTTCTGCTGGGGCGAGCTTTGAGTTGCTGCTAGGGGGTTAGGAGTCTGCCGGCGGCCTTTCTCGTCCAACCCAGCGCCAGGTGGTGGGCAGCAGGGCTGCTGCCAGCCCGCACTTCACCAGGTCTCCTGGTATAAAAGGGAAGACCCCTTTGTTGAGCACTGCCAAGAGAGAGGTGGGGCCGACATTCTCGTTCAGCCATACCCCCAGCCAGGTGGCTCCCAGGACGTAGATCAAAGCCGAGCAGGAGAGCATAGCCGCCGCCATCTTCCAAGGGTCGCGATCCACCCCCCAGCGCTCCACAAACCAGCCCATCAGCCCAGCAGCCAGGGGAAAAGCTAGCAGGTAGCCCCCCGTCGCTCCGGCTAGGTGTTTGAGCCCAGCTCCGCCGCCGCTGAAGAAGGGCAATCCCAAAAGCCCCTCCAGCAGATACAGCAGCAAGGCGAGAAAGCCCAGCCTGGCACCAAAGCCTGCTCCCACCAGCATCACGCCAAAGGTTTGTCCGGTAATCGGTACCGGCGTGAAAGGCAAAGGGATCCGCACCTGAGCCAGGGCCGCTACAAATAAGCTGCCTCCCACCACCAGCAGCAAGTCTCGAACGCGGGAAGGGCGAGGCAGCAGGGTTTGCGCCAAAGGTGTGTGAACAAAAGTTGCAGTCATAGGCTACTCGAAAGACTGAGATACAAGGGATAGCAACCCTCTGCCGGGATCTGCCGGCTATCGCAAAAAGTTTTGGTTAGGGATCCCGATGGCATTGCAGCGATTGGCCGGCAAAAGGGCTGCATCCCGTGCAGTATACCGTAACCGGCGGATCCCGCACCTAGGCACTAGCTTTATCAATAAAAATAAAATTGGGTCTAGAGAAACAGTCTGTGCAGTCGGCCTTGCGGGGAAACCCTATTGTTGGGAATAACCAGAAAAGTCCAACGGGAGAACCGTACCGAGCCCGCTGCAACTGCACAGCCCCCCAACTCAAAACCCAAAAAAAGACTGGCAGTGTGAGGTCTGCCAGTCTGAGCAGTTCCCTGTGAGTGAGCTGATGCCGTCGTTGCCAACGTCTTCAACCCGATCCCCAGTTTGTGTCGCTTCTTGCCATCTGGAAGTGATTTAGATCACCTGAGACTTGGGATCTTCAGCCTCGGCGAGCCCTTACAGAGGGAACACCTCAAAACAACGGCAACTGCTCCTCTTGCGCCGGGGCAGGTTCCTCCCAATTGGGATCCCAGCCCTGTGAGGGATCCGCGGCTTCTGCCAGCAGCTGACGGGCGGCGGCCAGCAACTCGTTGTGCAAAGGGGCCAGATCGCTGCGGTCGGCCAGATACTGCTCCAGAGCCGTCAGGGGCTCAAGTCGGCTGGGATCCAAGCCCGGCAGACGGATGCGGCCGGGGCCGATCACTTCCGGAGTGATGGTATAGCTAAAGGCAGGGGCGAGAGCATTGTGCAAAGCCCGCTCATCGACGCAGTCGAGCTGGTCGGGGCGTAGGCGGTAGATCAACCGCAGGATAGAGCCGGCCACCGGCGCCTTGGCGATGGCGGCCAGCAGTTTGGCCTGCACCTGCTGGGGCGGATCGGCGCTCAGATCCAGGCGGATGGTGTGAAAGGTGCGGGTGGGCAAGGGCAAAAATTCGTAGCTCGCACCTGTGGGGGTGACTTCGACCAGCACACAACCTTTTTCCTCTTTTTCCTCGCCAAAGTCCACCCGCTCAATACTGCCGGGATAGATCACCAAGGGATCCCGACACAGCACCTGATGGCGGTGCACATGCCCTAGGGCAACGTATTGGTAGGCAGGCCGCGCCAGCAGCGAGAGGGGTACCGTAAATCCTTTACCCACCGAAAGATGCCGTTCTGCTCCGTAGCGGGCCGTCTCTACCATGACGTGAGCCAGCAAAATCGCCGGGATCCCCGGCTGCAGGGTGCGGACCTCCCCCTCTAGGGCCAGATGAAGACGCTGCAGGAGCTGATGGGCGAGGATTTCCCCATCCAGTCCCAAGCTCTCTTGTTGCGTGAGCAGAGCGGAGCGGTTCAGCCAAGGTAAAGTCGTCACCTGCACCGGGCCGCTGCGAGTTGCGATCCGATGAGTTTGCAGCCTGTCTCCCACGATAAAGCCTGCAACCCCCAAAGCGCGGTAGATGGCCAGGCTGTTGCCCTCTTGCCCTTGCCCATACTGGTCGTGGTTGCCCACCAACAGGACGGTCGGGATCCCGGCATCGGCCAAGCGGCGAAATTGTTGGGCAAAAAGCTCTTGGTGGAGGGGGGGTGGTGTTGCATCGGGAAAAGCATCACCCCCGAACAACACCAGATCCACCGCTTGGTTGAGCGCATGGTCAATGCACAGGCGCAAAGAAGTCACAAAATCTTCTAAACGGGTGTTCAATCCGGTGGCCGGGTTGATGTGACCATGGGCAAGGCTGCTGCCCAGATGAACGTCCGCAAGATGTAGCAGCCTCACCATCTTGGATACTCTTGGAGTCTTTGAAGCCCTCTCATCTGTTGGGATCAACCTTGCCGTTCGCGTTAGCGGAGCCGAGTCCTTTGCTTGCCTGGCCTCCCAGATCCAGAGCTAGGAATCTTGGCTCAAGCTTGTCGGCGGGGTCTGGCTCGATCCAAACGCAAGGGCCGGCCCATGAACTCCTGCCCGTTAGCACTCTCGATGGCTTCATCTTCCTCGGCCTCGGTTGCCAGATCCACAAACGCGAAGCCTCTTGTCTGACCCGTTTCCCGATCTATCGGGATTGTAACCGACTTAACGTTCCACCTCTGCTGGAAGAAAGCTGCTAGTTCTTCTGTTGAGGCTTTATAGTTCAGGTTTCCCACAAAAATGGTCATAGCAATTCAAGCAAAGTAAGGCACCAATCAGCAAGAGGGGCAACCAGGCTCCAGGGTAATTCACTTCTATCATGGAGACTTACCGAATCGCACAACATGAAAGGATGTAAAGGGATCCCTGCCGGAAAATCCTCCCGCTTCCTGGTCCAAAATCTACCTTTGTCAAACTTTACAGGCCTGTACTCTCCCTGCCACCGGGTTGAATTCCTCTGCCCTCGCCTCAGCCAAACTCAGGCACCGCCGGGATCCCGCACCTTGCCATGTTGTTGCAATTTGTTAAGATGTGTATTAGATTGCTTGCACTACCTGGCCGGATCTGCGCTGTTGCAACCCTCTGCAGATCCCTAAACCTGAGCACCCTGAGGTGATAATGATGGACGAAACGCTAGATCTCTCCTTGGAGCAGCAATTTCGCCAGCGGGCTTTCGAGACCTTGGTTTCTCGGATGAGCCACGAGCAGGCCAAAGACATCTTGGTTAAACTGCACAAGCAAATGCTGTTGCAGGAAGCCACTTACCGCCAACTGCTGCGTCATTCCCTCAGCGCCTGATGCACGCCCTTTCGCTTCCCACTTGGTGGATTCACATCGCCAGTGTCTTGGAGTGGAGCGCTGCCATTGTGCTTGTGTGGCAATTTGGGGGGCGGGTGGGCCGGCCCGAGTGGCGAAGTTTGAGCTGGGCAATGCTGCCCGCTTTGCTGGGGGCGATGTGCGCGATCACCTGGCACTGGTTTGACAACGACCCCAATTTGGACTGGGTGGTAACTGCCCAGGCCAGTTTTACTTTAATCGGCAACTGTACGCTGGCCTGGGCTGCTTACCACATTTGGCGGGCTGAGGCAGCAGATGCACCTTCACGGGAGGGGGAGCCCGACTGAGCGATGAACAGTTTGTTTGCCCTCTCCTTGTTTCCTTACTTGGTCTTTTTGTTCTTCCTGTCGCGGCTGCGCCGGATCCCGCGGCTGGCCCTGACTGGGTTTTGGCTGCTGCTCCTTTTTGTGGCCATCAGCATCCCGGCAGGGCTGTACGCTCAGGTTCACTACGGCACTTCTCTGGCCAACGTGGATCCCTTGCATGGGGGGGCAGAGGCTTTTCTCACCCTCTCCAACATTTTGGTGGCCTTGGGCTTCAAGCAAGCCATTGACCGCCAGGGATCCCCAGAGGCTGGGGACGGCAGCTCTGAGTTGTAGTCATTGCAAACGAGCCTGAGCCAGTCTTTCGACCTGACACACTGCCGAGCCCAAGCGCTCCGCGCCGCTACCCTCACCCCCAACCCCTCTCCCTCTGGGAGAGGGGGGCTGAGCGGCAGACGAATCGCCTCGGCACGGCATGAACCGAATGTAAAATGGAAGTCTGGACTGGACGTCTGCTGTTGTTTATTCTGAGAGACCTGCCGGATGGTGGCCACTCTTTCTGTCCCCAAAGTGAAGCTCAAGCATCCGCCCCTGCGCATCTATCGCATGGGCGACAAGGTGCTGCGGCAGCCGGCCAAGCGTGTCAGCCAGGTCAACGATGAGATCCGCCAGCTTGCTCGCGACATGCTGCAGACCATGTACAGCTCGGATGGGATCGGTCTGGCGGCTCCGCAGGTGGGCATTCCCAAGCGCATGATTGTGGTGGATCCCCATCCCGACAAGCCGGAGGTGCCGCCGCTGGTGCTGATCAACCCGGAGATCCGCGAGTATATTGGCGAAGCAGTTGCCGGGCAGGAGGGCTGCCTGAGCATTCCGGGGGTATTTTGCGAGGTGATGCGCCCAGAAGGGATCGTGGTTTCGTTTAAAGATGAAACCGGTCGGCCCCGCACCATTCGAGCTGACGATTTGCTGGCGCGGGTGATCCAGCACGAAATCGATCACCTCAATGGTGTGCTGTTTGTGGATCACGTGGAAAACGAGCTGCTGCTGGATCAGGAGCTGCGCAAGCACGGCTTTCAGATGCAGGATGTACAGCGCAAAGGCAAGCCCTCTGTCGCCTCTCGCTGAAGCCCTGGCAAAGTTTTCACGTCTTAGTTTGTGTTGGTTTAGTGCTGCAGGCGCTGAGCCAAGAGCTGCTCCTCTAGGGCGGCGATGCGGTTGTAGGCAGCGGTTAATTGGGCACTCAGTCGCTGGACTTGGGCTTCTGGGGCAAGCTCGTGTCCCATGCTGCGGCTGCTTACCACGGTGGGTTCATCATCCAACAGGAAGTTGTGGCTGCCATCTTCCACCAAGTCTGAGATCAGAACGCTATAGCGGGAGGGGGCGGGGACATTTTTTTTAGCCTCCTGCTTTGCCAGAAGAGCAGCTGCCACCTGCTCCGGCATCCGCTCGATGGCAGCTTTCAGCTCCTGTATTTGCGACTCCAGACGCTCAAGATAGTGCTGCACTGCTTCGCTCATAGCTGCCCCAGTTTGACTCTTTACTTTTATTGAAAGAGATAAGTTCTCGCTTCTCCCCTTCTTCCCCTAGATCATTTAACGATTACGCAGTTGGAGAACTAAACGTCGGCTTCAGGAGTTTGCCCTAGCAAGCCAGTCCTGCTGGTTGGCGTCGGCCACAATTGAGATAGGCTCTCTCCAAAGTTTTTTCCAGAGCAGGTTTCTCTCTATTTCCAGACAAAAAATGCAGGATGCGGTTCTCCCCTTTCCCCAACAGGGCTATACCTTGCCCGTGTTTGCGGTGGCTGCTGCTAAGGCTGCTCTCCACCGTCTCATCGGGATCGCTTTGGAGCAGGACGGCGCTCATCCTGTCATTGCCGTGCAGGTGGAGCCTGAGGCGGGATCCGCTGCCGGCTGGGTCAGGATCCCGGTGGAGCAGGTGGCAGCTTTGTCGGAGAACACGGCTCTGGCCATTACCCGCTCGGATCCCGGCCCTCACCTGGATCTCACCCGTAACACACCGGTCTGGGCCTGGGTGAGCTTGGAGGAACGGGATCCCACCGCTCTCCCTTTGCTCCTGGAAGCGGGGGAGGGGCTGGGGCGGCACGCCGACGGCAGCCCGGCCATCTATGCCTACGCCCGGCGCCTGTTTGAGATCAACCTTTTGTCTGGGATCCCAGAGGGTTATCGGCTGCGGGTGCGCATCATCTTGCCGGAGGGAAAACTCTTGGCGGAGCGGACTTCCAATGCGGCGTTTGGGGTGCTGGAAGGACTGGCTCTTTTGGGGACACGGGCGGAGGTGGAGCCTTCTGCCGGCGCCGAGAGCCTGGAGCGGGCCCGCTGCGAATTGCAGCAGAAGTTGGAAAAGCACAGGCATCTGGCCTTTTGCGTGGGTAGCCATGGGCAGCAGGTGGCCTTGAGGCAAGGGATCCCGGCGGAAGAGATTCTACTGGTGGCCAATTGGATCGGGCCGCTGCTGGTGGAAGCAGGGTTGCGGGGGGCGGAGTCGGTTCATTTGATCGGCTACCACGGCAAGCTGATCAAGTTGGCAGGGGGCATCTTCACCACTTCCAGCCATGTGGCCGATGCCCGCCTGGAAATCTTGATGGCAGCCCTCATCCGCTGCGGGGGAACAGCCGAACAGGCGCGGCAGGTGCTAGAGCTAAGGACGGTGGAGGCAGCGGTGCAGTATCTGAAGGAGCTGGGCTGGGCAGAGCCGGTGCTGCAGGAGTTGACTCGGCAAATCCGCCAGCGGGCGACAGCCTATGTGCAAAAGTATGCTGCTCGATCCCTGCCGGTGCAGGTAACCCTGTTCGATCGGCAGGGCCAGGTTTGCGCTCAGGTTGGGATCTCCTCCCCAAGCCCTTGATCCCTGCTGTTGTTCCTCACCCCCAGCCCATCTCTCTAAGGCGAGCCCAAGCGCTCCGCGCCGCTAGCGCGACCACCCCCGGCCCCTCTCCCAAAGGGACACCCTCACCCCCGGCCCCTCTCCCAAAGGGAGAGGGGAGTTAGGGATCGCACTCCGCGCTGCCGGCACGTTTGCGACAGCGTTGCGTACCAAATAACGACGTAGAGAAACATTTCATTGCTATTTGAATTGCTACTTGAAACGACTCTAATGACCGTCAGGCTAGAGCCGAAAAAAAGGCTAATCTCCCAACTCAGGATCCGGCCGTACCCGCACCTCCATCTGGCGCAGCAGCCGCAGAGAGCTCTCCGGCCCGTCGATCATCTGCTGTTCGTTGATCCAGTAGGTGGCAATGCCCAGGTCTTCCAGAAATCGAATGTAGGGATCCGGGGGCGGGCCATCGAAAACGGCCGCCTTCTGGACGGAGAAGCCCTGTTCGATCCAGGGGGTGAGGGCAAAGCGCTCGTAATAGAATAATTGCCCCACCACCTCCTGCAGCGCCTCTGCCGCATCTTTGTGGTGTAGCAATTTCACCTCGGCCAAAAGCAGGTTTCCATCTGCCACCGCCAGAAAGTCAAACGTGTGCTGGTCTTCCCGCACCTCCAGCCCGGCCAGGCGGAACCAGCGGCGAAAGTGGTGCAAGATCTCGTTGTGGCGCTCGCTGCGCTCCAACTGACGCCGACGGCGACGCTCTGCCATCAGCGGGTCTGTCCCCGCACAGGAAGGGATCCCACTGCTGCGAAACTGGGGCGGCTCATCCGGATCCAAGACCACCTTACCCCCGGCAGGTTGATGGAGAAGGGGCGGCATCTGGGGCAACAGCTCGGCGGATCCCCACTCCACCTCTGGTTGCGCTGCCAAAGCGAGCAGATGGCGATTGAGAGGGTGCTCAGGGTGGGTGTTGAACAACAGCTTGAGTTGAGAGTGGCTGAACTGAAAATCCAGGCGAAACTGCTCCACCGAAAGGCTGCTCCGCCCCTTCTGCAGAGTCTCCTGGCCAAAGTAGAGCAGCACCAGCAGAGGATAGATGGGCAGGGGGCGATGGGGCGGGATGAGCATGGCCCACATGTCCTCGGTCCAGTGGGGGAGCAAAATCTCCGCTTGCTTGCCCTTGCCCACCACCTGCAGCATTTTGGGATGCCCCGGTTGCCAGCCACAAGGGTGATCGTCGAAGCCGCAGGTTTGCCGCCCTTGATCCACGCTCAAGGGGTAGCGACCGTCGTAGAGGCGAAAGGGACACAGATCCCGGTCTTCGGCCAGAAAACGCTCGTCCTGCCACAGATGGGCTGCCAGGGCATGACAACCAATGCCCTCCTGGCTGTTACAAGCTTTGAGCCAGCGCCGTTCTGCTAGTTTGCCGCCCACTTTGCTTGGCGCCAGGGGCTGGACAAGGCCATTTTCCCCTTGGTTGAACAAGGGCCACACCAAGGGCTCCCCCGTCTCCGGCAGGGTGGGCAGCAGGGGGTGGACTTTGCTGTAGAAGGGATCGCAAATGCGCTGGGCCACCTGCTGCAGAGGCAGGCCATGGGGGGATCCCACCGCCGGCAGAAGGGATCCCGAGCCGGCCTGGGCGCGATGGTACTGGATGGCCAGCGCCACCTCCACTCCCACCGGACGCAGTTCCGGCGTCAACTGCCGATAGCGCTGCAGCAGCCGCGAGGCTTGCACAAACAGGTCGTAGCGACGAACTGGAACTGCGTCAGCCATAAGGTTGCCGGGGAAATTCTTCGCCGACTTGAGCGAAAGTTGTCTATGGATCTGCCTCTCGGTCTCAAACAAGATCGAGATTGGGTTTGTTGTCTGTGCAAGGGCGGCAACTGCCGAGCGCCGCGGCCCGAAGGCTCGTTTCGCTTGGCACCAGGTCAGTTGTCAGTGTAGTAGAGAAACCCCAGCGCGGAAAGATTTAAGGCTCAGCTTTGTTCCCTCAGACAGGATTGGGTTGGGGCCTCTCCTTCTTTTCAGGATCCGGGGTTGGCTGGGCTACGATGAGAAGCTGTAGCGCCTTTGCCAACTTTGTCAATCATGGCTAGCATCCAACGGGATCCTGAGGTCAACGTGTCTGCGGCCACGGCCATTTCTTCAGAGTCTCAGCCTTCGGCGCCCCCCTTGCCTTTGCCCGTCATGTTTCGCCTAGGCTTATTTCAGATGGGGCTGGGGATGATGTCGCTGCTGACCCTGGGAGTGCTCAATCGAGTCATGATTGACCCGGAGCTCTTGGCCATCCCGGCCACGGTGGTGGGGGGATCCCTGGCCATGCACCAGTTGGTTTCCCCGGCCCGCGTCTGGTTTGGGCAGCTTTCCGATGCCAAGCCTTTGTTTGGGACGCACCGCAGCGGCTATGTGCGCCTGGGCTCGGTGCTGTTTGCCCTGTGCATCTTCTTGGCCGTGCAGGTGGTGTGGGGTTTGGGGCAGAGCTTTGCCAGTAGCGGTTGGTCGCTGGCTACCTACGGTTGGATTGCTCTCGCCGCCTTGATGTTTGCTCTTTATGGGCTTTGCCTGAGCGCCTGCTCCACGCCCTTTGCGGCGCTGCTGGTGGATGTTTCCGATGAGCACAACCGCTCCCAGTTGGTGGGGATCGTCTGGTCGATGCTGATGGTGGGCATTGCCGGCGGGGCAATTGGCTCGGCAGTGCTGCTGCGCGGCCTGGATCCCGAGAACTTGCAGAGCACGATCAACCGCCTCTTCATTGTTATTCCTGCTGTGGTGATCCTGCTGGGGGTGATCGCCACCTGGGGGGTGGAAGAACGCTATTCCCGCTATGGATCCCGTTCCACCTTGGCCGGGCGGGAAGACCAGATCACCCTGGGCACGGCCCTCAAGGTGCTCACCGCCAGCCGCCAAACCCTGATCTTCTTTGGCTTTTTGGTTCTGATGACCATGGGCCTGTTTATCCAGCAGCCGGTTTTGGAGCCCTATGGCGGCGAGGTGTTCGGCATGACCGTATCCCAAAGCACCCAGCTCAACGCCTTCTGGAGCCTGGGCGTTCTGGCGGGAATTGTGGTGACCGGATTTCTGATCGTGCCCAGGCTGGGCAAGCAGCCAACGGCTCGGCTGGGCTGCCTGCTGGTGGCGATCTCCTTTGGGTTGACCATTTTGGCAGGGTTTACGGGCGAGCCAGCGATGTTGCAACTGTGCATGATCCTGTTTGGCCTGGCTTCCGGGATCACCACCAACGGCGCCATTAGCCTAATGTTGGACTTGACGGCAGCAGAAACCGCCGGCACCTTCATTGGAGCCTGGGGCCTGGCACAGGCCATGTCGCAGGCGCTCTCTACCCTCATTGGTGGCGCCTTGCTGGATCTGGGGCGGATTCTCTTTCCCTCTTCCCCCGTCCTCTCCTACGCCACCGTCTTCGGGGTGGAGGCGGCGGTGATGCTGCTGGCGGTGTATTTGCTGGGACGGGTGAGCGTAACCGAGTTCCGGGAGAAAACCAGCCGCGCCCTGACCGAGGTGCTGGCGCTGGAGCTGGAAGGCTAACGCCGCTGGGCCGGCTCGTAGTGGGGGCAGCCCTGGCAGGGCCCGCTGGGGTTGACGGCGCAGCGCAGCAGCGGCGAGTGGGCGTTGAACCGACAGGAGGGATCCCCTAGAAATTGGCCAACCTCAGGCGGGGAACTCACGGGGCGCACCAGAGCGCGGATGCCGCAGAGGTGATATTTGCCTTGCCGCAATTGGTAGGAGTGGCGCTTTTCCAAAACCAAATAGTGCTGCTCCGCCAGTTGAACGTAGGTGCCCGGATGGGGGCTGCTCTCCCAGGGGCATTCCTCCACCACCTCTCCCGAATCTGCATCGATCCACTGAATGGGCAAGGTCGGGTTGATGGAAGACATAGGGCGCCAAGGAAGTCAGTTTGGGGCAGCAGACTTGAGAATGCTGGACTGGGTCTGACCCATGATAAAACCTGTGCCGCTTTTCCCAGCAACACCGACTACAGTTAGTACAGACTTTACAGTCGTTTCAAACAAGATTGAGACGCTTTGCCCCCTCACCCCCAGCCCCTCTCCCAAAGGGAGAGGGGAGCTAGAGACGTAACAAACTGTTTCATTGCGGTTTGATAATGACTAGATGTTGGAGCGGGCTTGGCGAGCCAGTTGGGTGAGAAAAGCCAGCGGATGACGGTTGTGAAGCTGCTGCTTGAGCCGCTCTTGCAGGAGCTCCTCCTGCCAGGGATCCCCCGATTGCAGCCACTCCAGGTAGCTGAGCCCCGCTACCCGCGTCAGGTAGGCCCCGCTGGCCGCCTGCAGGGGGATCCCCATGAGCATCCAGGGGCTGGCTTTGAGGACAGAGCCTAGGGAGTGGGTAGCCAGCTCTAGTCCCCCGAGCTGCACAATCATTTGCGCCAGGCTGCGGGCAATTTGCTGGGCCTGCTGCAGAGTGATGCGGCGATCGAACACCTGATGCAGCTCCCCGATCATACGCGCCTGGATGGCTACCCCGGCCAGCACATCCAAGGCCGGGAGGGGGGTCACGGCCAAGGCAGCGGCCGTCGCCCACTGCATCCGTTCCACGATCCGGCGACCCTGTTGGTGGCGCTCTTCCCGCAAAGCCTGTTGGACGGCCTCGCCCAGCGTTTGGGTCTGCAACAGGGCGTTGGCCAGGCGCAGATGGGATCCCTTTTGCTGTAGCAGGCGGGCCATCTGCTGGATGAGGGCGGCAGTATCGGGGGGCTGTGGCTCCCAGGTCTCTTTCCGGGATCCGTCTGGAAAGCAGTAGCGGACTTTCAAGGGCTCTGGGTCGGCAGCAATGGCCACCACCTGCTCAGGGGGGATGACGCCGGCGGTGCGCTGGCGCAGGTGGGCCAAGATGATCTCCACCTCTTCCGGCAGCATTTGATCCGTCTTGTTGAGGGCCAGGATGGTGGATTTCCCCAGCCGGGCCAGCTCCAGCAGCTCGGCATATTCCGAGGCCAGCAGATCCCCGGCCACCACCAAGATCAGCAGATCGGCCTTCTGGGCCAGGGCGCGCGCTTCTGCCTCGCCGGCGCCGCCGATGGTCAGCAGGCCAGGGGTATCGGTGAGGGAGATGGGGCCGCTCCAGCCCTCCAGTTGATAGGTGTGAATGGATCCCTGCTGGGTAGTGCCCAGGGTGGGAGCGGTTTCCCCCACAGGCTGCCCCATCAAGGCGTTGATCAGAGAAGTTTTGCCGGCAGAGGCAGTGCCGAACACCACCAGGTGCAATTCCTCCTGGGCCAGCCGCCGGTCGATTTCCTGCATCTTGGCCTGCAAGGCGCGACGGCTGATCTCGTTTTGCAGCTTCTGGATGAGGCGATCGACATCCTGCAGATCCGCCTGCACCTGATCCCGGGTCAACTTAACCCGCCGTTTGCCTGGGGTTGGATCCCTCTGCTGTTGGCGAGCCTGTTGCCACCAGCGCTGCACCGCCAGCCCTGCCGCCACCGTTCCTCCCAGGATGCCGGCCACCAGCAGATCTGCCAGCGGCACCGAATAGGGAGCAACAAAGCTGTAGATGCCACTAACCCATTGCAGGTATTGGCTGAGAGCCGCCAAGCCCAGCCCCGTCAATAACCACAGCCACGTGGAGCGCGACAGCACCATGCCAACCCACAGCTTGCCCAAATGCCCGATCCGGAACGGAGCCTGATCTCTAGAGAAGCTCTGAAGATCTATCCAGAGGTCTACAAAGGTGAGAGAAGCGATCGCAAATTCAGGACGCCTGAACCCTCTCCGCTGGCAACCCCGGCGCAAGCTGGATCCGCGGCCTCTTCTTTAGCATAGGGCTTAGTGTAGCTGAGCATACAATTTTTTCGGGTGAGCCAGCGCAGGGACGGCTGACCCCAGCTAGGGAATCAACGAGAGAGGCAGGCACTGGAGAGCGTCCTCAGCCCAAGTGGCCAGGGATCCCCGCCAAAACCGCCGGCGGCTCCAGCGGCGCCGGCAGAAACTCACCCCCCCGGTAGTCCAGTAGCTGCACCAGGAGCAAGTAGCCCACCCCCAGGGCAATGGCCAAAGCTCCCGTAACAATAGCCACCCACTTAGGCCGTTCCACGCTGCGCCTCCCCCGTCAACTGCCTATCCCTACCCATGATGCCCGAAACGACCACTTGCGGCCCAGCCAAGGATGTCTGGAAGTTTTTGTATCCTGAGGGGGTGTGAGGTCTGGAGAGATGATGAACGGGATCCCATCTTGGCGGCGGCAACTGCGGCGTTGGCTGCCCTGGGCTGCCCTGCTGCTGCTCCTGGTGGCAATTGGCTACTGGGTAGGCCCCCGACCCCGACCTTATCCCCAAGAGCCAGAGCTGCCCACCCTGGCCCCTCTGCCGCAGCACCCCCGCATCCGGGTGGCCTTCAACCAAAGCCGCGAGAGCACCTATCGAGATCCCTATCGCCAGGTCTATCGCTACGGCTACAACCTAGAGGAGTTGATTATCTCTCAGATTCGCTCTGCCCGGCAGTCGGTGGATGTGGCGGTGCAGGAGCTGAACCTGCCTCTCATTGCCCAAGCCCTAGCCGAGCGGCGGCAGGCCGGGATCCCGGTGCGGGTGATTACCGAAAACACCTATGTGCGGGCCTGGCACCAGCTCACCCCTGCCGAAGTGGGGGCGCTGGACGAGCGCAGCCGTCAAAAGTTCGAAGAGTACCGCCACCTGGTGGATGTGAACCGGGACGGACAGTTCTCCCCTGAGGAGATCGCCAGCCGGGATGTCTATGCCCTGCTCGATGGGGGGCAAGTGCCCTGGCTGGATGACACCGCCAACGGCTCCAAGGGCAGCGGCCTGATGCACCACAAGTTTGTGATTATCGACGGGCAGCGGGTGCTGACCGGGTCGGCCAATTTTACTCTCTCCGATATTCACGGGGATTTCGATGCCCCCGGCAGTGTGGGCAACGCCAATCACCTACTGCTGCTCGATAGCCCCGAGCTGGCCCGCATCTACACCGAGGAATTCAACCTCATGTGGGGGGATGGGCCAGGGGGATCGCCCGACAGCCGCTTTGGCGTGCAAAAGCTCAGGCGCCCCCTGGAGACGGTTTACCTTGACGATGCCATCGTGGGGGTGCATTTTTCCCCTGCCAGCCGCTCCCTGCCCTATGAGGCCACCTCCAACGGCCTCATCGCGGCCACCCTGGCCCAAGCGCGGCAGCAGGTGGATCTGGCTCTGTTTGTCTTTACCGACTCAGGCATTGCCAACCAGCTCAGGCAACTGCGCCAGGAGCGTAACGTAGAAATTCGCGGCCTGTTTGACCCTGGCTTTGCCTTTCGTGACTACAGCCGCACCCTGGAGATGTGGGGGCTGCTGCTCCCCGACGAAAACTGCCGGGTGGACGCGGCCCGCCTGCCCTGGACAGTGCCCGCCTCCTCTGTGGGCGTGCCCAACCTCGCTCCGGGAGACAAACTGCACCACAAGTTCGCCATCGTTGACCCCGGCACCCCCCAGGCCACGGTGATCACCGGATCCCACAATTGGTCGGTGGCGGCCAACCACCTCAACGACGAAAACCTCTTGATCATCCGCAACGGGCGGGTGGTGGATCACTTTGTGCGCGAGTTCGAGCGGCTCCTTGCCGAGGCCCGCTTTGGCCCCAGCCGCCGCCTGCAGCAACAGGCGGAAGAGAGAGCCCGCCTCTGCCCCAGCCCTGTCCCCGTTGCCCTCTCCCCATCTGAAGCAGAGCCGGAGCTGCTGGAAGTCGAGGCGATCTCCGTTCCTGACAGGGGATCCCCTTCCCAGCCGGCTACCCCGCAATCTTCTCGCGTGAACTTAAACACCGCCACCGCAGCGGAGCTGGAGCAGTTGCCCGGCATTGGCCCAGGCCTGGCGCAGCGCATCATCGAGGCCCGCCCCTTCTCCTCCTTGGAAGATCTGCAGCGGGTCAAGGGCATCGGCCCGGCCCGGATTGAGCAACTGCGGGATCGGGTCACCTGGTCTCCTGAGCCAGCTCCAGAAAAGCTCCCATACGACGAAACTTTTGGTAGCGCTCCTCCCGCAACTCCCGCCCGCTCAGGGCAGAAAGTTCCTTGAGATGTCGTAGGAGCGCCTCCTTTAGGGTCTGGGCAGCTTCCAGAGGAGCGCGGTGGGCGCCGCCAACCGGCTCTGGCAAGATCTCGTCGATCACCTCCAGTTGCAGCAGATCCTGGGCAGTAATGCGCAGGGCGGCGGCGGCTTGGGGCGCTTTCTTGGCATCTTTCCAAAGGATGGCCGCACAGCCTTCCGGCGAGATCACCGAATAAACGGCGTGCTCAAACATCAAGATGCGATCCCCAACGCCAATGGCCAAAGCCCCGCCGGATCCCCCTTCGCCGATGACAGTGCAGATGATGGGGATCTCCAGCCGAAACAGGGTCTGCAGGTTGGTGGCGATGGCCTCCCCTTGGCCCTCAGCCTCTGCCTTGACTCCCGGATAGGCCCCCGGCGTATCGATAAAGGTCAAGAGCGGCAGGCCAAAGCGGTGGGCGTGTTCCATCAGCCGCAGCGCCTTGCGGTAGCCGGCGGGGTTGGGCATGCCGAAGTTGCGGTGGATGTTGTCTTTGGTGTCGCGGCCTTTTTGGTGGCCCAGGATCATCACCGGCTGATCCCCCAGCTTGGCCAGGCCGCCGACGATGGCCGGATCGTCTTGGCCGTGGCGATCCCCGTGCAGCTCAAACCAGTCGTCGCAGATGGTCTGGACATAGTCCAAGGTGGTGGGGCGGCGGGGATGGCGGGCCACCTGCAGCCGCTCGACAGGCGTGAGCTGGCTGAAAATCTCGCGGCGCAGCTCTTCGGCTTTGGCCTCCAGCTGGCGAATCTGCTCGGAGGCGTCGATGTCGTTTTCTTCGGCCAAGGCCCGGATTTCCTGGATGCGCTGTTCGAGGGCGGCAACAGGCTGCTCAAACTCCAGCAGCAGTCGGTCGGTAGCTTTGGTCATGAGCAGTTGAAGTAACCTTGAGTTAAAGTGTGAGGCTGATGCGGGTCACAGCTTTTGAGGTGGTAGGCTGCTGAAGGCCAGGAGCCACTCGCATGGCGGCGCGTAGCGCTATCTTCTCACATCCGGATTTTCTAAGCTAGAGAAGGCCCTCTTCTGGCTCCGCTCAAACCTGTGTTTTCCTCCTCCCACTCCTCTGCACCTCTTCCCCCCTGGCTGCGCTGGGCGGTGGTGGGATCTGTCGTCCTGGCCATCGCAGGGGGCGCCTTTTGGCACTACGCCCAGCCGGAGCGGCAAATCCGAGTCCACACGCAAAGGTTGCTGCAAGCTGTAGAACGGCGAGATTGGGCCCAAGTAGAAAACTTAGTGGCCGCCACTTATCGCGATGGCTGGGGCTTGGACAAAGAGCAGGCACTGGCCTACAGCCGCGAGATCTTCGGCCAGTTTTTGCGCCTGCGCATCCGGCCTCAAGAGCTACAGGTGCAGCTCGGCCCTGGGGATCAAGGCCAAGCCACCCTCTGGTTTATTATTGAGGGATCCGGCGGCCCTCTGGCCAACCTGACGCGGGATCAGGTAAACGCGCTGGAACAGCCCTTCCGCCTGGACTGGCAGCGGCGGGATCCCTACCGTTGGGAGCTAGCCCGCGTCGAGAACCCGGCACTGGAGCTACCCCCTATCCCCGCTCAGGGACGGACAGACCAAAGATGAGGGTCAAACACCAACAGGGGGAGCCGACCCTCGGCGGGCGGGATCCATCCCACAATGCCTCGTTGGCGGCCTTGGGCGGCGTAGCGGCTGGGGAGAGGTTGTACCTGAGAAGCAGCTAGGCGGCGCAGGATTGGCTGACTGGGAAGGGGCAGGGCCATCGTTTTCGAGTTATCGACCTGATTGGGTGGGCCGTCCTCACAACTGCCCGCTTGCAGCAGCAGAACTCCCTGGGGCAGAAACGGGATCCCGCGGCCCAGCAATAGACGGCTGGTATCCAAAAGCTCAAGGCCGTCCTCCTGAACAGATTGAAAGTCTTGCCAGGCCAAAACCCGTCGCGCCCGTTCAATGGGTAGACCAAAACAGTAGGAGCTCAGTTGAAAGGTAATCAAGGTTTGCTGGTTTCTCAGGTGCTCCTGGCGGGCCAGACGGCGCAAGCGCAGAGGAGAGAGGAGGGCCATGGTCTACCTCGCTACCGACAATATCGGCGGGGCCGGCTGCAGCAGATCCCGTAACTGTTGGATCAGCTCCTGTTCCTGAAAGGGCTTGGAGAAATAGGCGCTGGCTCCCAGCCGTTGGGCCAATTGGCGATGTTTCTCGCCGCTGCGGGAAGTCAGGATGACCACAGGGAGCTGGCTATACAGGGAGTGGCCACGAATCCGGGCCAACAAGCCAAAGCCATCCAGCCGCGGCATTTCGATATCACTGATCACCGCTTGGATGGGAACTCCTTTCTCAAGCCGTTCCCAAGCCTCTTGTCCGTCGCGGGCTTGTTCAACCCGAAACCCCGCCCTTTCCAGGGTTATGGCCAAGAAGCGGCGCACGTTAACTGAATCTTCCACCACCAGCAGATGGGGCTGGGCGGCAAACCTGGACTGGGGAAGGGGATCCCTTGCTGGCCGGCAGGGCCGATCCCGCTGGGCCAGCAGCCAGCTTAGGAGGGCAGGCGGATCCACGAAAAGGGCCATTCGCCCATCCGCCAAAACGGTGCAGCCAGAGAACCCCGGCGGCAGAGGCAGACCTCCCTCCACCGGACGCAGGGTGACCTCTTGCTCCCGCCAGAACCGATCCAGCAACAGACCGTAGGGCTGGTTGCCTTCCGCCACCAACAGCACCACAGGTCGGTCGAGGAGGGGGGTCCCATCCATTTCCTGGACAGGCTGCCAGCGGGCAAAGCGAAACCAACGCCCTACGGGGATCAAAGGAACCTGCTCTCCCTCCCAAAGGAAGGCATCGGCAGGAAGCTCAGGAGCCAGCAGCACCTCTTCCACTGCGTTGGCCGGAAAGGCCAACATCAACCCCCGGCACTCTGTTAGCAGCACGCGGCTGACGCTCAGGGAAAGAGGCAGAGTCAGGGTAAACAGCGTACCCTCCCCCGCCCTAGATTCCACCTGAACCTGCCCCCCAATTTGTTCCAAGTTGGTGCGCACCACATCCAAACCCACCCCCCGCCCCGAGAGCTCGCTGACTTGCTCGGCGGTGCTGAAGCCCGGCTGGAAAATGAGCTCAAGCAGCTCCTCCTTGGAAGCCTGATCCAAGTCGGCGGCAGAAAAGCCCATTTGCAAGGCCCGGGCACGCACCTTGTCCAGAGAAATCCCTCTTCCATCGTCGCGTACCGTAATGAAGGTGCGGTTGCCCCGTTGGCTGGCGGCAATTTCAATCAGCCCTTTGGCCGGCTTGCCCCGAGCCAAGCGGGTGTCCGGATCTTCAATGCCGTGGTCGAAGGCGTTGCGCACCAAGTGCAACAAGGGATCCGCCAAAGCTTCCAAAATCGAACGCTCGATTAGGGTGGATCCCCCCAGAACCCGCAGCTCCACAGGCTTGCCATGGGCTAAGCTCAGCTCCCGCAGTGCCCTGGGAAAGCGATCCGTCAAATCCGACAGCGGCTGCATGCGCACCTGGTCGAGACGCATTTGCATTTGCCGGGAGAGGCGGCTGAGCTGGCGGGCGCTACCCTCGGTCTCCTGCAGCGTGGTGTCGATATCGGCGGTAACCTCGTCAATTTGCACGATGGTCTCCATCATCTCTTGGGCCAAAAGGTGCAGCTCCCCATAGCGATCCATCTCCAAGAGGTCAAAGGTATCGACCAGGGTCAGGCCGGGATCCCTTGCTTGTGATAGCAGAGAGGCGGGCACAGTGGCGGCGACGCGGTCGTAGCTGCTGCGCAGGCGGCTGTTGGTTTCTTCTAGGGTGCGAACCCGCTGTTTGAACAAGTTGGCCAGCTCCCGCAGCCGCTGCAGGCGGCTGTTGAGGCGGTTGCGCTCACTCGTGAGCTCTCCCAACAGCTCCCCCAACTGTTCTAGAGGGCGAGCCGGCACCCGTAGCATCTCGGCGGGGCTTTTGGCCCTGGCTGGAATTGCATCCGGCAGCTCGGCAGTGGCCCCTGGGGGGGGAGGGGCTTCTGCTGCGGAGGAGACCGGAGGCTCTGCCGCATCCCAGGAGCTGGGGAGAAGATTCGTCTGGCCCACCAGCACTAGGGCCTGCGAGTGTCGCCAAGCCTGTAAAACCGCCTGAGCAACGGGCAACACCTGCTCTTTCTCAGTTGGCGGCAGCGCTTCCAGAGCCTGGGCTGCCGAGCTGCACAAGCTGACAAAGGCAGGCAGATCCAACATTTCCCCCAGCGCCCCCAGCTCTTGGGCAGCGATGAGAAACTCCTCCCGCAGACAGGGCTGGTCGGGCGCGGCCAAAACTCCCTCCAGCCGCTGCAGGCAGGCTTCCACCTCCGTTTCAAACAGCAGTACCCGGATATCGCCCCCGGCTTCTGCAGCCAACACCTGCGCGGTATCTTCCGGCCGCAACTCCCCCACCTGCTCCCGCAGCCGCTGGAAGATGGGCTCCACTTTCTCCCTCAGCCAGTCTTCTTGCAACGGCTGCCTCTGCTGGTGGCGCTGGACAATTTGGCGCATGCAATCCAACGCCGCCAACAGGGTACGCTCTACTGCGGGCTTGGCTTTTTGGGGATCCACCTGCAAGATCTTGAAGCCGTCCTCCAGGCGGTGGGCCAGGTCGCTGAGCGCCGAAAACCCCATCATCGCCGCCCCACCCTTGATGGAATGGGCAGCCCGCAGCAGGCGATCCAAACGGGGGCGATCCAACTGCCGGGATCCCAGCCCCACTACCTCTGTCTCCAGGGTGTTGAGGTAAGTCTGGGCCTCCTCCAAAAACTGCAGCCTCACCAGCCATTCGCGCGGGTCGAGGCCATCGGGATTTGGCTCCATACTAGACTGCCTCCCCCACCTTGAAGGTGGACACCGAAGCCTGTAGCTGACGGGCAACCGCCACCGTAGCTTGGAGAGAGTTGGCCACCTGTTGCGAAGCTGACGCCGTTTGGGCGGCAATGTTGGCGATCTGCTGCATCAACTGCCGCACCGTTTGGGAGGTGTCGACCTGGGCCTCGGTGGAGCGGGCGATGGCCTGGAACAGTTGGTTCACCTGCCGCGAGACTTCCACAATTTGCCCTAGGCTCTGCTTGGCTGTTTCCACCAGGCGGGTGCCTTCCACCACCTGGCCGGTGCTGGTTTCCATCGCCTGCACCACTTCGCTGGTCTCCCGTTGGATCCCTTCCACGATGCGCTCGATCTCGCGGGTGGCCTCCGCCGACTGGGCGGCCAGAGCCCCCACCTCTTCGGCAACCACCGCAAAACCCCGCCCTTCTTCCCCGGCGCGGGCCGCCTCAATGCTGGCGTTTACGGCCAACAGGTTGGTTTTCAGGGCAATCTGGTTAATCAAGGACACCACCTTGGAGATCTGCTGGGAAGATTCCCCCAGCCGTTTCACTTTCTTGGCCGTTTCGGCCACCGTCTCCCGCAGTTGCAGGATGTTCTGTACCGTGCGATCCATGGTCAAGCTGCTGTCGGTAGCCGTAGTGGCAGCAGACTCAGCTACTGTGGCAGCCTGCTGGGCCTTATCGGCCACCTCCTGGATCGAGAGCGTCATCTGTTCCACAGAGCGCAAGGTCTCTTCAATTTGGATGGCCTGCCGGAGAGCCGCCTCGGCCAGCTCGCGAATGGCTGCCTCGTCCCGGCCAATCGATTGGTTGACTTGCCCGGCAGCCTGCTGCACTTGAATCACGATGTCGCGCAAGCTCTCGATGATGACGTTGAAAAAGTCTGCCATGATGCCAACCTGTCCGGCGGTTAGCTGCGCCCGCACGGTGAGGTCTCCCCGCGAGGCCTCTGTAACCTCGCCAATAAGCTGCAGCAGCTCTCTTTGCAGCGCTTCCGACCGCTCTCGTTCTTGGGCGGCCACGGCCTTTTGCTCCAGCGCCCCCAGGTTACCCAAAGCTTGACTCAGGCGGTTGGCCAGCTCGGCCAGGTTTTTCTGGTCTTCGTCAGACCAGCTCTGGCTTTGGGCGCGGCCTACGGCCAAAAAACCGTAAAGCTCATCGCCACGTACCACCGGCGCCACCATCTCGGCTTTTAATTGGATTGTGCCCAACATCTGCAGGTGGTCGGCGCCCAGGTCTACCCCAGGCACCGGGCCAAAAGCGTAAACTTGCCCACTGTGGAGAGCCTGCTGGAGCGGAGCCGGGATCCGGCGGAGGAAGGTGCCCAAGGTGTCAGGCAGGCTGCTGTCGCGGGATTCAGCAATAACCTGCGCCTCTTCGGGAGCGGTCAGGCGATAGAAGGCCACTCGTTGGGCACCAAAGCGCTGACGCATCTCGCCCAACAGCTCGCTCAGGGGATCGATCAGCTCTTGCTCTTGGCGAATCCGGGCAATATCGGCAAACCGTTGGGCCAGCCGGGTATCGGAGACTTGTCGCTCGTAGGTGGCGTTGCGTTCCCGCACAAAGTTGCGCACCAGGATCAAGATGATCCCCCAGCTAACCAGCAGGATCGGGAAGCTGGTAGCCGAAAGGATCAAAGCCCCCAACAGATCCCGCTCGTAGAGCCGGACGCTGCTCTGAATGTTGCCGCGAATGGCCTCCAGGGTTTGGTTGATCCCTTCGGCGTAGATGCGCTTTTGCTCTTCGTACTCGGGGCTGTGCAGCAGGTCAAAGGCGCGTTCTTGCTCGCCGGCTCGAATCAAGTCAAAAGCCTGCACCTCCCACTCCACCAGTTTGATGTTGGCTTCTGTCGTTTTGGCTGCGTAGGCCTCGTAAGAAGCGGGATCCAATCGCTGAATCTCCGCCAGCACCTTATCCAACTGAGGTACATAGCGGTTGTAGCGCTCTTCCCAGGACAGATCCCCGCTGGCAGCAGCCATGCGGGCAGACATGGTCAAGACTTCATCCAAATAGATCACCTGATCGCTCAGGTTTTGCAGGGTGAACTGCCGCGAGATGGAAGGCTCGAAATCGAAGTAGGTGCGGGCTACGCTGCCGGCAGAAACGGCAAACAACAGGGAGCTGATGCCCAGCGGGAGACTGATCGCCAGAGCCAGACGGGATCCGGCGACTTTACCCTGGGGTCGAGAAGAGGGGGCCAACTTGAGGAAGAGGGGACGGAAGGAGACCATAAGAGTTTTACCTATAGCTAGGAGAAAACGGTTGAGAGGGATCAAGGATTGGCTTGGGAATAGGCCGAGTTGAGCCTTTGGAGAATGGCAAGGGGGCTGAGTACCCAGAGAGTCTCTTCCTTTTCCTTTTCCCAGACCAAACCACTGCAACAGTCGCAGAGACTATCCAGCCGGAACCTATCTTGGACGGGTTGAGCTTCTGCTAGAGGCTGGATCTGCTGGCTGACCACTCGAGCCACCCCCCTCACTTGTTGCACAGCCAGGCCCAGCCCCCCACATTCTGGGCGCATCACCACCAGATGGTATTCGGGCTGCCCAACGTCCAAAGGCTCCAGGCCAAGAAACTGTCCCAGATCCACGCCCCAGAGGATGCGGTTGCGATAGTTGAACAAGCCCAGCACCCATGCGGGCTGGTTGGGGAGAAGAGTAAAGTGCTGTGGGGCAACAATTAGCACTTCCTGGGCAACTGTCATGGGCAAAAGGGCCCGACAGTCCACCCCCAACTGGAGATGTAAGTACAATTCTCCGGTGCGGACGGCAGTAGAGCTTTGGGAAGAAAAAGAGGTCGCCAGCATCTTTGCTCTCGCTCTGCAACGTCTAAGGCCCAACCAGACTGCACCCCAGAACCACGACCGCAACTTGGACTCAGCAAGGGAGATTCGCTGCAAAAAATCCCGAGACTCAACTCAGCACCACCGACTTCACGGCCCGCACAATGTCCTCGCGGCTAAAAGGCTTGGTCAGATAAAGGTCGATCCCTTGCTTCATGCCCCAGAGTTTGTCCAGCTCTTGATTTTTAGAAGTGCAGGCCACAACGGGCAACTTTTGGGTCTCCGGGTTTTTCTTGATTTGGCGGCACAACTCCAGCCCGCTCATGCCTTCCATGACCAAGTCCGTCAGCACCACATCGGGTTTGTCGCTGCGGATCTGCTGCAATGCCTCTTGGGCGCTGGCCACTGCCACCACTTGATAGCCTTCTGCCCGCAGGTAATCGCTGATGAGCTGGCGCTCCGAGGCCACATCTTCCACCACCAAAACTTTCACCATGATCGACAACTCCTTTGTTTTTCAACCACCGTAAGCTTAAGGTGCCCCTAGGTAAGATAGCGAAACACCATCTGCAGCAATTCTTCCTGCCGAAAGGGCTTGGTCAGGTAATCGGTAGCACCGGCCAAGCGCGCCTTAACCCGATCGATCAGGCCTTTGTGGCCCGTAACCATCACCACCGGCACATCTTTGAGTACAGAGGACTTGCGGATAAGGCTGCACAATTGGTAACCGTCCACGTTGGGCATGCCCACGTCCAGCAGGATGAGATCCGGCTTGAGAGTGGTCAGCTTCATCAAGGCTTTCAAAGAGTCGCTGATGGTGTGGATGACCAAGTGGTGCCCTTCCAGCAACCGCTGCAGCTCGCTGAGCATGGCTTCACTGTCGTCAATACAAGCCACAACCCAGGTTTTCGAGACTGGGGGGGATGGGCCCAGATCCGCAAGCCCGTTGGCCAGTTGGAGAGGCACGGTGGGGGTTTCTGAGGGCTGCAATTCTGTCTCAAGCCTGGCCGCGTAGGTTTTGGGCAGCCGATCAAAGGGGGGCTGGGGATCCCGTAGGACAAGGATGCCGGCTTGGATCAAAGGATGTAGGCGGCGAGCGATCCGCAGGTCGTCTTGATCGAGAAGAGCGCTCAACTGGCGGAAGCTAAACCCCTTCAGCAACCGGCCCAGACGTTCCTGTTGCTCGGCGGGAAGGCGTTCTGCCTGAGCCCGGCTGGCAAAGTAGGGCCGTTGGTAGGGGGAGGTGATCTCAGGCCCCAAAGATTGCCAAGCCTGTAGCCGCTTTTGGGTCAGATCGAGCAGGGATCCCACCTCCCACTGACCCAGGGTGGGCACCGTGTCCAACGGGATGATCTCCTGCCGAAAGCTGGTTGGAACCAGCAACAGATTTTGCAGCACCTCCTCGCTGATCCAGGTGTTCAGCCGACGCGCAGCTTCCCAAGGCAGCAGTTGTTCCGTCACCATCCAACTCAGCCCCAGAAGGTCTGCGGGCAGAGGTCCCGTCTCCTGAGCCAGCAGCGCTTCCACCTGCCTATGGATACGCAGGCAATTTTGGCGGGTCAGAGAAAAAACTTGATGGCTGAGCCGACGCAGGTGGCGGTCCAGTCGCTCCAAAGGCTCGAAGCTGTGGTGTGCAAATCCCAGACGACCTTGGTGGAACACCAATGACCAAGTGTCCAGCTCCTCGCTTCTGTCCAGAGCACTGCAATACCGAACAACCCCTGTGAAACCAGCCTCCACCTTCAGCAAATGGTCAGAGACTTGCGTACAGACGTTGGGGCAATTCATCGGCGGAGAGGACATGCTTGGGCAATTTTCTGCGCTGAGATTGACAATATCGGTGAAACTCTATGCTCCACTCACAAGTCGGCGCAAGAATGTTTTCAAGAATACAATTCAAGTTCACGCACAGCTCTGACCCAGACAACCGCTTTTGAACTAAGCCCAGCAGAACGGGACAAGGCTGCACGAAACTTAGAGTAGGTTTTACAGAGTAGATTATCGATGACTGGGGATCACCAGTCAATCGTCACAAATGAGAATTAACCTTCAGATCGTCTGGCGGTTTTCTTCCGCGGAAACTGTCCACGGAAAGCCTGCAAGACGCAAGACAATATAGAAGTAATCCGAATAAATCTCTCCCGTAAACATACGGAACTTAGATGCTCTCCAATTTCCAAAGCGGCTCCAGATAGGCTTGGCAGCGGCGCAGCAGTTGCCGACTTTCTTCAAAGCTGATCTGCTCCAAGGCTTCGGGGTAGGAGCACCAGCGGTAGGCGGCCACCTCCTCCGGCTGTACCTGCAGCTGAGGGGGAGGAAACTGGGGCGGCAGCAGGGCCACGTAGTAGGTAACGGTCTTGGCCACCGCGTTCCCCTCTGGATCTGTGAAGGTGTAGGCCTCCTGCAGCGTCAGGGGGTCGGGCTGGCCGGGCAGGGTCAGAAGCTGGTAGTCGGTCAGGCCGGTTTCCTCGCGCAACTCCCGCTGGGCTGCGGCCAGGTCGCTTTCGCCCTCATCTTTGTGCCCTTTGGGGAAGGCCCAATGCCCTTTCTGGTGCTGGATGAGCAGGTAGAGGTGGGATCCCTGGGCGGGCGGGAGGGGCAGCACCGGGATCACGCCGTAGGCAGCATCGGTCAGCATGGGAGCTAGTCTCCAAAGAGTTTGATGGCAGGTGGCTTGGGATCAAAAACCCCGTTGGGATCCACCCGCGGGCGCTCCACCCCTTGCAGGGGCGAGAGAGGGCGACCGGTGTCGAATTGAAAGAGATAGATCGGCAACTGGCTGTCGCCTAATGGCAAGAAGGCCAAGGTATCGATCTGGGTGAGGGCATTGCGGCTGGCCGGTCGGGTGAGGTTAAAGGCGGCGATGCGGTCTTCCAAGGGGGTCTCTGCGGCGGTGCGTCTGCCCAGGCCAATGCTAAATTGCTGGTTCCCCCGCTCGTCCACTCCTAAGGGCCGCACCTCTCCCAGCTCCAGTTGGGGACTGCTCTCCGGCAGACCGGCCACCACCGGCGGTGCATCCAGCGGCGGCTGTGAGGGCAAAAAGCGCAACTGCACCCCCTCTGGCAGAAGGCGATAGTCCTGGTAGTCGTGCCGGATGGCAAGGGATCCCCTGAACACGCGGCGGGTCAGGCCCTCCAGCGTCCAAAATCCATAGCCCACATTGATGCGGCTGCTCTCCGGCAGCCAGTAACGGGCGCCTCCCTGGGGAGCAGGCACTGCCGTAAACCCCATGAGGACATAAGCCTGCCCCCACACCCCTGACAAAAACAAGAGCACCTGCCGCGGCAGCCCTGACTCCGGCTCCAGCCACAGCTCCCGCAACTGGCCCTCCTGCAAGGGCTCCAGGCGCAAGTGCTGGACAGGGGATCCCGCCAGATCCGCTCGTTCTGAGGAGACGACGCGGTAGCGGCTGGGATCAGCCTCTAGCTCAAAACTCACCGAGGGCAGGAGCGCTTCGGGCCAGCTCACGTACACCGAATACAGCTTGAGCAGGTCCGATTGGTTCACCACCTCCAGTTGCCGCGAATCCAACAGGCGAATGCGATCCCCTTCAGCTACCCACGCCTGCCAACTGCCGTCACGGCGGCGGAGCACATCCAGGGTGGCTGTGAAGGTTTGGGATCCCTCCACCCGCACCTGCTGGCGGTACTGCAAGTTGGGCAGCGGCGGCAATTGCTTTAGAGCAGTGTTGAAGCGCTGCAGCCAAGCTTGGGGATCCAGCTCGGCGCTTGGAGAAGAAGCGGGATCCGACTGAGCCAAGGCCGGATCTGCTGCCTGTAGGGCAACCAGCCCCGTTAGCAGGAAGACAATCCCGCCGAGGTAGCCGCAGCCTCGAAGGGATCCCGGCCGTCGCCATCTCCTGAGTTCGGACTGTCCAGGGGACATTGGCTTACCTCAGCTCACCCTACCAAACGGGGACGCCTCCCAGACCCCAGAGAAAACCCTCCGCAAGGGATCCCTGGTACCTCTATTCGATGGAAATGGACTGGGGGCCTTGGGTGGGGGCGGGCGAATTCTCCACCCTCAAGCCCTGCGACTCCAGCCAACTGCGCAGGGGATCTTGCCTGACATCCAAACGCAGCAGGCCGCTCAGGAAGCCACCACAAAAAGGAACAGGATTGCTCAAAAAGGTCTTCCAGACCTCATTTATCTCCATAGCCACAACACCAACCACCCCCCAATCCTAGCAAGGACGGCAGTCGGGGATCCCCTACGGCCTGGCAATCGCAGCATTCCCGTATCCCCGCCGTTATTGGATATACTCAGCTCAGAGCTGCGCGGGCGCTTGTGATGACCTCTGCAAAACAGCTTGGCAAAATTCTGCTGGTGGACAGGGATCCCGCGGTTAGCCAGCAGTTGAAACGCAGCCTTGAGCAAGCTGGATACAGCGTCTTTGCAGCGCAAAACAACATCAAGGCTTTGGAAGCCATCATTCATCAATCGCCAGATCTGGTGCTGATGGAGTTGGTGCTGCCGGGGCTGAATGGGCTGGAGCTGTTGCAGAGGATCCGCTCGGCTCGTTCCCGCTTGGAGTTGCCGGTGCTGATCCTCTCCAGCTACAACGATGCAGCGGCCATGGTGGCCGCCTTTGACCTAGGGGCAGATGACTACCTCACCAAACCTTTCCTTCCTGAGGTGGTGCTGGCCCGCATTCGCTCTCAAATTGCTCTGGGCGCAGCCCGGCGAGCTGGCACTGCCAAGCAACCCAACCAGGTTGGCAAGGGGCGCTACCAAATGGAACGCTTGATCGGCATCGGCGGCTTCAGCCAAACCTACCTGGCCCGCGATACCCATCGTCCTGGCAACCCGCTCTGCGTGGTCAAGCGCCTGCGACGCATGGACGATAAAGAAGACAAAGACCGAACAGAAGAGCACGAGAAGATAGCGGAAATTGCCAGGGCAGCCTTTGAGCGGGAAGCGCAAATCCTCGAGAAGCTGGGCCATCATCCCTACATTCCCAAGCTGTTGGCCCACTTTGAAGAAGACGGGCAGTTCTACACGGTGCAAGATTTTGTCCGGGGATCCTCGCTGCGGCAGCATGCCAACCGGGGGGTGATCTGGTCGCCGGCCCAGACCGCCCACTTCCTTTGTGAACTCCTCAAGATCCTCGTCTTTGTCCACCAGCATGGCGTCATCCACGGCGATATCAAACCCTCGAATATCATCCAAACCCGACGAGACAAACGCACCCATTTCACCGTGATCGATTTCGGTGCCATCCAGCACATTGATGGCCCGCCTGGCCAAGATCCCTTCTCTGGCGTCTTCATCGGAACCGGCGATTATGCTCCTCCTGAACAGTTGTCTGGCTGCCCCCGCTTCAACAGCGATATTTTCGCCCTTGGTCGGGTGGCCGTAGAAATGTCTATGGGGACGTTGCCGCGGATCGGCGAACCCCTGGCCGAAGCCATTCCCTTCGGCTTCGGGGATCCGCGCCTGCTGGCCATTTTGGAGCGCATGGTTACCCCCGATGCAGATGCCCGTTACCCCACCGCCCAAGCCCTCTTGGATGAGATCCGGCCCCTATACAGGCAACTGCTGGCCGAATGCGCCCGACCCTCGCGGCAGCCGGTGCTTGTAGAACCGGAAGAGATGGAAATCACGGCTGCCGGGCGAGATCGTGGCTAAATGCCTCGGCTTCAAAGTGGCCGCTCATGCCCACAACTTGCCATTCGGCGCTGCGATTTCCCTGCTGGAAGCGCAACCGCCGCGCCCGCAGCGGCACCACCTGGATGACCTCGGCTGGAAACGCCTGGTACTCTCCCAGGTACTGCCGGGGATCCGGCGGCAGGTCGGCACTGCTTTCGATTTGAATCCAAAACACCCGCCCCGCCTGGTTGCCGTAGGCCCGGATCTGCTCTTGGCCTTGGTAGTGCTCCACGCCCCGTAGCCGCTGCCGCCCTACCTGCATAGACTTAGCCCACTCCGGCAAGGGATCCCCCAAACTCACAGCCCACGCCGGCCCGCATAGCCCCAGCCAACACAACAGCAGCAGCCCGCAAACCCAAGGCCATCGGTGTGACCTTCGGTTCCCGCTTTTCAAGGCTCGACCGAACATAGCAAGTTTTCCTCCGCAATTCAAAAAATCGCATCCCTCTCCCGGCTTTGGGGGCGGGGGAAGGAGTTGGGGGTGGACGACAAATTGTCAATTTGGGGCTTCTGGGTTTCCAATCTACCCTTTTAGACGCGGCCCAGTGGCAGCGCCCACAGCCGCCTGCTCTCCGGCAGGCGGGAGTTTACACCCTATCCCCAAGCTACGTGAGATAAGCTGAAGGTAAGCCCTAAGGAGAGCATCCCATGCTGGAAACCCCCAATGCCAACCCGGCCTCCCTGGAAAAGCCCTCGCCTTTCCTTTCTGCCGAAACCCTCAACAAGCTGATCGAGAGCAATACTGAAACTCGTCCCTGGGGCAGCTTTACGGTGCTGGACGAGGGCCCTGGCTACAAAATCAAGCGGATTGTGGTGCTGCCCAAGCATCGCCTCAGCTTACAGATGCACTACCACCGCAGCGAACACTGGATCGTCGTTGCCGGCACCGCCAAAGTTACCTGCGGCGATGAAGAGCGGCTGATCACCACCAACCAGTCCACCTACGTGCCCCCCTGCACCAAGCACCGCCTGGAAAATCCCGGCGTCATCCCCCTGGTGATCATCGAGGTGCAAAACGGCCAGTACCTGGGCGAAGACGACATCGTCCGCTTCAGCGACGACTACGCCCGCGCCAACGGTGGGCAACCGGCAAAAGCCTGAGCTTGGCATCCTTGGCCAGATAGCCTAGAACGGGAAAAAGACCATCAGCAGCAAGGCAGCAATCAAGCCCAGCGCCACCTGAACCGCCTGCCCAAAAGGAGGATGGCTGGTCACCACTTCGCCATAGCTGCTCTGGAAGCGGGACAGATCTAGGTAGGGAACTACCCCCCGCCGGAACCATCCCACCACCGCTCCTTCTTGGCCGATCAGCCTGCCTGCCCGGCTCTCCCCAAACAGGAAGTTGCCCAGCGGCCCAAACCGAGAAACATAGCGCAAGAAAATCATCCCCGTCTCATCCTGGAACTTGAGATCGGCGCCAAAGCGATAGCCTGGATCCCCTCGCCCAATCACCCGCCCCTGCAACTGCATCGGCAAGCCGCGCAAGGGGCTGGCGTAGGGGTTGCTCATCGCCTTCAACACCGTCAACGCCGGCGGGTTTTCCAAGCTGGGGTACATCACCGTCATCTTCAGCAGTAGGCCCAAGCTGGCTCCCGCCACGGCCAGGCCGGCAAACATGCCGTAAGACCCTGCCCGTAGAGCCGGGATCCCGAGCACCATCCCCAAGATCGCCCCCAGCCACTCGGCGTTTAACAAAACCACGTCCAGAAGAAAATTGCCGTAGAGCTGCTGGCGGTTGAGCTGCTTGCCCTGGGCCACCACGCTGGCCATGTCGAACTCCACCGGCAGATCCAGTTGTTCGGCATAGGTGCCCAGCGCCCGCACCCGCTTGCCGGTGAGGGGATGGGTGGAGTTCAGCTCCATCCACCAGGCCCAAGGGTTAAACAGATCCCACAAAAACACCCTGCCCACCTGGCTGGGATCCGCAGCCACCCGGTAAGCTGTCCCCGCCATCACCGCCGCCTTGGCATCGTAGATCCCCAAGGCCCGCGTCCCTTCCAGCAGGCGAGCACTGCGCTGTCGGGCTTCCTCATCCTGTTCCCGCTCCCCTTCTTGCACAATGCCAAAGGCTATTTTCACCAGAGCCCGCGAGAGGGCGTTGGGGTTGCCGGTGGTTTCGGCGGCAAAGTGATCGGCAAAGTACTCCCGCACCCGCGACAGATACAGCACCAAGTAGGAGCCAGCCACGTAGAAAAAGTAGGCGACCAGCGCCAAGGAACCTATGTTTTTGCCCCCTCTGCGATCCCGGCGCGTGTCGCGCAGGTAGACGTAGAGGAGGTAGAGGATCTGCACCAACGTGGAAGCCAGGGTCATGACCGCGAAATCCCAGTGGATCACATGCCCCAGCTCGTGGGCATAAACTGTAGCCACCTCCTCATCTTCCAAGTAGGTGAACAGGCCCTCGCTGACGACGATGCGGGCCGTATCCGGCAGGCTGCCATAGGTAAAGGCAGTGGGGTTTTGGTCGCGGATCAGACCCAGCTTCGGCTGCTTCAGCTTGTACTGGCGGCAGACCCGTTCGATCACCTCCGCGCTTTCGGGGCTGCGACGCCCGATTTCTGCCAGGCTCACCCACTGGGTGCCGTAGAGGCTGTGCTGGATCCAGTCCATCAGCCAGGGGGACAAAAAGAAAATCAGGGCGTTGAAGGCCAGGGTGAGCAAAACAGCAAAAAGGAGAGAGCCAAAAGAGAACCCCCCTTCCAAGGTGCCGAAAACGGCCAGGGCCAGCACAAACACCATGCCAAACAATAAGCTCAGGGTTACGCCGGCGGACATTGTCAGGTTGCCGGCAAAGCTGGCCAGAATCAGCGAAACCCCCACTTGGGGGGCGCGGTAGCTGCGCCTTGTTTGTCCGGTTTTAAGACCTGAGGTGGCGGGATCCAATTCGGCCAAGGTGCGGCTGGGATTGAAGCAATAGCGGCTCAGCCAAACGCTCAACAGGCGCAGCTCATGGGGATTGAGGCTTTTCAGAGGTTCCAGCCACAGGGATGCTTCCACCGACAACGTCACCGTCGAGACGGCGCCGGGGTTGCGGAACAAGGTGGGCAGCAAGGGCAGAACTTCCTCTTTTTGCCCAGCCGTGAGGCCGTGAAAACCCAGGATCGCCTGGCGCAGCAGGCTGGAGGGTTGAGGCAGGTCGGCAGTGAGCAACTGGCGGTCTTGGACAAAGCAGTAGCGGCTGAGATCTGGACTGTCGGCGGGATCCCCCCTGCCCGTCGCCGCTTCCGGAGCCAGCCTCACCTGAGTTTTCCAGTTGGCCTGCTGTTGGCCGATGGGGCGGCTGTAGAGGGCCAAGCGCTTGACTTGAGGATAGCGGCTGGGAATTGCCTTCTGGAACCAGGCCGTCAGCCTCTCATGGTTGAGAGCAACGTGAGCAGGGTGGTTGATCATGACCACCAAGGCGTAGTCCTCGGCATTGTCTTGGAGGGGCTGGGCCTTCACCTGGATCCTCAGACGCAGGTTTGCCAAAGCTTGCTCTAGCCACTGCGCCACTTCCTGCTCGTTCATAGCCATCTCCCGGATTGGGTAGGGTAAGCTCAGCTATTGCTGCAACTGCCAATGGCTTGCGACTTTACAGCGGCTATTCTGGCATGTTCCCTGCCAAGGGGATCCCCATCTCCCTACAAACCCAGTACAGCCCCACTGCCGGGAGAGCGCCCAGAGCCAGCCTGAGCTTCGGGAATTGCTTGGCTACAAAATCGAGCGCTGCCCCTCCGGGCTGATGCCGATGATGGTGAGCTGGCAATCCAGCACCTTAAAGCCGTACTTTTCGGCCACTTTCTGGGTGATGTTGAGGATGGCGCTGTTTTTGAACTCGATCACCTTGTTGGTCTTGACGCACACCAAATGGTGGTGGTGGTGGGGGGCCGGCTGGTTGATCTCGTAATGCTTGTGGCCTTCGGTCAGTTCCAGCTCGCGCAAAATGCCCATGCGAGCCATCAGCTTGACGGTACGATAAATGGTAGAAAGGCTGATGTTGTGGCCTTCTTCCCGCAGCTTTTTGTGCAGATCCTCCGCGCTCAGGTGAGTCCCCTCAGGCAAGTTTTGAAAGGTCTGGAGGATGATTTCCCGCTGCCGAGTGGCTCGCCAGCCTTTGGCATTCAGCTCTGCTTTGAAAGCTTCTTCCGTGTAGACCATGATGCCGCCCCTCCGCTGTTGGGCAACGTCGCCGTAACAGTCAATAAGTTCTGTAATTGATAATAACTGCATTTGCAGCGATGCTAACGACCTTGGTTGTCAACACCAGGAAACCTGTCGGGAGAGGGCTAGAGAGTGGGTGCGGGAAACCGGATGCCCTATCCATTCGGGATGAGCTAGCCTACAGAGCATGGCTAGGGGATGGATTTTTCTGGTGTGCGGGTGAGTCTGGGCTAACATACTCGGGAAAAGGCCCGCGGCATCCCGGCAGCGTTGGTCAACGTAGTCAATACGGGAAGGGAAAACAAAGATGCGGTTTGAGCAGCCCAAAACCTATTCCATTTCTCTAACCGGCTGGGGCTTCTGGCTGGGATCCCTGGCCTTGGCAGTTTTGCTGACCCGTGTCGGGCTGGGGTGGCTGGTCGCCGGGTTGGTGGCTCTGTTGGTGTTCTTGCTCTCTCTGCCGGTGTTGGTGCTGCTGGCCTTTCGCTGGTGGGCGCGCCGCTGGATCGCCACGGATCGCTGCCCGGTGTGTGGGTCAGAATCGCAGGCCATCGAGGGCAGCCGCTTCTTTTGCCCCAGTTGTGGCGAGCCGCTGTTTGTTGCCGATGGACATTTTTATCGACAAACGCCCCCCGGCACCATCGATGTGGAGCCGCTAGAAGAAAGCGGCTGGGAGTTGCCGAGCTGAGGGATCCGCTCCTGCGGTGGGTCGGCGTTTTTAGAGGGCATTTTGGGTGAAAGGTGCTCTGCAATACTATTGCGAACGACAGCGGCGGGTCTGGCGGCTGGTTGCGATCTGGGTGGGGATGCTCTCGGCGGCGCTCCTGCTGTTGAGCTCAGCTCATTTTTGCCAGGCGACGGCGCAGGGATCCCTGCAACCCCAGGTGGAGACCTACTTGGCCCAGCTGAGCGGTCGCGGCTTTGCTTCCGCCGCCCAGGGGGTTTGGCTGCAGATGGGCGACCAGGTTTTGGGGCAACATCAAGGATCCAAGGCTCTGCCGGCGGCCTCTCTGACCAAGGTGGCCACTACCCTGGCCGCTTTGCAGCAGTTTGGCCCGCACCATCGCTTTGTGACCACCTACTTGACAACAGGTTCCCTGGGAGCGGATGGGGTTTTGCAGGGCGATCTCTGGGTGCTGGGAGGGGAGGATCCCTTTTTTGTTTGGGAGGAAGCCTTCGCGGTGGGGAACGCCCTCAACGCCCAGGGGATCCGCCAGGTGCAGGGGGATCTGGTGGTGGTGGGCCGCTTTTACATGAACTTTTTCCAGGATGTGGCCCGCTCGGGCGCGCTGTTGCGGCAGGGGCTGGATGCCCGCCTCTGGCCGCCGGAAGCCCAGGCGCAATTCCAGACCTTGCCCCCCGGCACGCCCAGGCCGCAGGTGGAGATTTTGGGATCGGTGCGGGTTGCCCAGCAGATCCCCTCGGAGGCCCAGGTCTTGCTCAGGCATGAATCGCCCCCCCTCATTCACCTGCTCAAGCTGATGAACCTCTACAGCAACAATGCCATGGCCGAGATGGTGGCCAATGCAGTGGGGGGAGCAGCTCAGGTGGCACAAATGGCCCAGGCCATCACCGCGATCCCGGCAGAAGAGCTGTACCTGATCAACGGCTCGGGGTTGGGGGTAGAAAACCGCATCTCTCCACGGGCCAACGTGGCCCTGTGGCAGGCGATCCAATCGCTTCTCGAGGAGCAGGGGCTTTCTCTGGCCGATGCTTTTGCCGTCGTCGGCCAGGACGTGGGGGTGCTGGAGCGGCGGCTGCTGCCGGCGATCTTGATCGCCAAGTCGGGCACCCTGAGCGGCGTCAGCACCTTGGCGGGGGTATTGCCCACCCAGCAGGGGGATATCTGGTTTGCCCTGATGAACGGCGGATCTGACCTGGCCGGCTTGCGCGCCCAGCAGGGGCAATTCCTCAGCCAGCTCCAAGCGCAATGGGGATCCCCTGCCGCCTTACCCAAACGCTGGACGCCCCGCTCTCTGGATACGGGATCCCGCACGGAGCCTTTGCTACGTCCTCTTTGGCCACTCTAACTCTTTTGCAGGGAAACTTTGCCGATGGGGCGTACAGGGATCGAACCTGTGTAAGGCAAATTATGAGTTTGCTGCCTAAACCGCTCGGCCAACGCCCCTTATTCTTCTACTCTAGCGCTCTTGTCTTTATCCAAAACGGGGTGAAAAAGAGCTACTCGACGGGATAAGCTGCATGTCGGTGATTGTGAGGGCAGAGGCGATGGCAAGGGACTCCGTCCCGCTGGCGCGAACGGCGCGTTCTTGGCAGGGTCAACTGACGTTGGGCTTGGGTCTGATTGCCGTGTCCCTAGCCCTCTGTTTTGGCTTTTTGACCTTTGGTCAGCACTACCTCAACGGCGAGCGAGCCGCCGCGGATTTCCGGCCTGCCGGGGAGAGCTTGGCCCCCTCTGTTGCCCTCGATACTGAGCTTCCGACGGCACCGCCCCTCACTGACCTCCCCTCTGCCGAGGGATCCCCGCTGCAACTCTGGCTTGTTACTTTTTTAACTGTGTTTGTGGCGGAAATGGGCGACAAGACGCAGTTGGCAACCTTGCTCATGAGTGCCCAATCCCAATCTCCTTGGGCGATCTTTTTCGGTTCCGCCAGCGCTTTGGTAGCTGCCAGCTTGCTCAGCGTGGTGCTGGGGGAAGGTCTGGGGCAAGTCATCCCTCCAGGCTGGCTACAATGGTTGGCGGGTGCAGGGTTCCTGGTGATCGGGGGCTATGTGCTGTGGCAGGAATGGCGCGGCGACGATCCCCCAGAGCGCCAGCCCCTTCTAGAAGGCAGAACAGAGCAGAGAGCAACAGAGGAACGTGTTGATCCAAGATAACGACAGCCAGACCCCACCGTTTTTGCTGCGGCAAATGGCTGGACGGGCGGCGCTGGTGAGCTTCGGCTCGATTCTGCTGGCGGAAATGGGCGACAAAACTCAATTGGCCACTCTGCTCCTCAGCGCCCGCTCGCAAAACTCCGGGGTGATCTTTTTGGGCGCTGCTGCCGCTTTGATCAGCACCAGCCTCATCGGAGTGTGGGCAGGAGCTTGGGTGGCGCGAATGATCCCACCCCGCTGGATCAAGACCCTGGCAGGAGTGGGGTTTGTTTTGATGGGCCTGGCCCTGTTGGGGGAATCCCTAGCCGGCTGAGCAGAAGGCTCCAGAAAAGTGCCGGCCAAGCATGTTAGGATAAAAACCACCTTCTTTGGGCACTCCACTTCATACCGGATAACCGGTCAGGAAGACCAGCATGGCCAAAAAACGCAACCTGAAGCGGGAAAAAGCCGAGCGCAACCGCGAATATGCCAAGCAGTTTCAGAAAAGTCGTGCTCGCAATGGCCGCCGCTTCCGTTCTGCTCCCCGCGACAATGAGGCCAGCGCTGGCGAAGAACAGCCGTGAGGGGGGTTTTGTCGAGAGAGTCTGTGGATCCATCCTGTGAACAGAGCTAGCCCAACAAACCTGCTATCGTAGGCAGGGGTGGGCTGGAGCGGATGAAGATGAAATACCGACGAATTCTCCTAAAGCTGAGTGGTGAAGCCCTGATGGGGGAACGTCCCTACGGGATCGATCCCGAAATCTTGCAGGCCATTGCCAGCGAAGTGGCCGCGGTGGTGCGGGCCGGTGTGCAGGTGGCGATCGTGGTGGGCGGGGGCAATATCTGGCGCGGGCGCAAAGAGGCGGCTGCCCAAGGGATGGATCAGGCTTCTGCCGACTACGTGGGGATGCTGGCCACCGTCATCAACGCCCTGACCTTACAAGATGCCATCGAGCGAGCCGGGATCCCGACGCGGGTACAGACGGCCATCGCCATGCAAGAGGTGGCAGAGCCTTACATTCGTCGTCGCGCCATTCGTCACCTGGAAAAGGGGCGGGTGGTGATTTTTGGCGCTGGATCTGGAAATCCCTTCTTTACCACCGACACGACGGCGGCCTTGCGGGCGGCGGAGATCGATGCCGAGGTGATCTTCAAGGCCACCAAGGTGGATGGGGTTTACGATGCGGATCCCAAGACCCACCCCCAGGCCCGCCGCTACGATGTCCTCAGCTATCAGGATGTGCTCACCCACGATTTGCGGGTCATGGACAGCACCGCCATCGCCCTCTGCAAGGAAAATCAATTGCCCATTGTGGTCTTCGACCTGACCACCCCCGGCAACATCTATCGCGTGGTGCAGGGAGAGCCCATCGGCACTTGGATCGGGCAACGAACTGTCGAAAACAACGGGATCCCTGCCAGGTTGGCCCAGGAGACTTGATCCCAGCTGGGCGCAGTCCAGGCTACCCAAAAAACTGGGCCTAAGGCCCCGTCCTACCGCTACGCCGTTCCCCTTTGGTGGGCCGTAGGCCCTTGGAGGTGCTGTTGTAGAACCACCAGTAATCCTGACGCGAGGAGAATCCTTTGCCTCTAGGCGAGGGAGTATGTCAAACTGAGGTCGGCCCTGAGTGCCCAGCGATGCCCTGGCATGAGTTGGAGTTGAGGAGTAACCTGGCCCAAAGGTGTGCTCAGGCCATTGGGAGGAGAAGGCGATGACAGAGCAGATCCGGCATTCGGCCCCAGGGGATCCCGTCTCGCCCAAACCCTCTGCTGTCCAAAGCGCTCCCCGCCGCTTCCGTGGGCGCTGGGGTCGGCGCTTGCTGCAGGGCTTGGCTCTCCTGCTGGCTTTGGCCGTCGGCTTCGGCTACTGGCGGTGGCAGACTTGGATCCAGCCTGTAGGAGGTTCAGAGCCGATCCAGGTGAGGATCCAGCCGGGCAGCAGCAGCCGTCGGATCGGGCAACAACTGCGCCAAGCAGGGGTGATCCGCTCGGCTCTGGCCTGGGAGCTGTGGAGCCGCACCTTCGGGCGCGACTGGGTCTTCCAGGCGGGCACCTACGCTCTGGATCCCAACCAAGACATGCTGACCGTAGCGCAACAACTGCGGCAGGGAAGGATCTTGCAGAGACGGCTGACCATCCCGGAGGGTTGGCGCATCGAGCAGATGGCGGCAGCTTTGGCCGAGCGCAACTGGATGCCAGCCGAAGTTTTCATTGCCACAGCCCGCGTGATCCCTCCCCTTGATTGGCTGCCCCCCAGCTTGAGCTCTTTGGAAGGCTACCTGTTCCCGGATACCTATCTTTTTCCCGTCGAACAGGTGGAGGGATCCCTGCCGAACCGGCAAAAGGCCCAGGCGGTGATCGATGCCATGCTCCAGCGATTTGTTGCGGTGGCTCTGCCCCTGTTCCGGCAGCATGCCACTTCCCTGTCTCTGCATGAGTGGGTCACCCTGGCCAGTATTGTGGAGCGGGAAGCTGTGGTGCCGGAAGAGCGCGCTTTGATCGCGGGTGTCTTCTTGAACCGGCTCAAGCAGGGAATGCCCCTGGGAGCCGATCCGACGGTGGAATATGCCTTGAATATCCGGCAAACTCCGGATCGCCGCCTCACCCTTGCCGAGGTGCGTACCCCCTCTCCTTACAACACCTACCTCAACCCCGGCTTGCCCCCTGGCCCCATCGCCAGCCCAGGCTTGGCCAGCCTCAAAGCCGTTTTGGAGCCTGAAAAGACCGATTACCTCTACTTTGTAGCCCGCTACGATGGCACCCATGTTTTCAGCAAAACTTTAGCCGAGCACGAGGCAGCCCAATTGCAGATTCTTCAAGAGCGCCAGCAAGCTGCCCAGGGATCTCGGCCCAGTTCTCAAACAAGTCCTTAGCCGAGAATGGTACGTAAGCCTTGGTTCAAGCTCCTGCAACCGGATGTGGTGGTGCCCGGCACTGTCTTGAAGTTGCGGGCCGAAGACCTGTGGGCCTGGCAGGTAAAAGGCGTCATCTTGGATGTGGACGATACGCTGGTGCCGATCCGACAGGCTGAGGTGGCTCCTGCTGTGGCCGCTTGGCTGGAGCAGTTGCGTCCGCACTTTCAAATTTGGCTGGTGAGCAACAACATCAATCGCAACCGCATCCAACAAATTGGAGAAAGCCTGGATCTACCTTACATTCACCGCGCTGGGAAGCCTTCACGGCGGGCCTTGCGGCGGGCCGTAGCTCAGATGGGCTTGCCGGTGGAGGCAGTGGCCATGGTGGGAGATCGCCTATTGACCGATATTTTGGCGGGCAATCGGCTGGGCTTGGTGACCGTGCTGGTCAACTCCCTCCTATCCGCAGAAGTCGAGAAGAACCCTACTACCCTCTTGGATCCCCGCTTTTGAGAGATTCTTTGGACACCCTCACCCCCGGCCCCTCTCCCTGGGGAACTCCCTCACCCCCAGCCCCTCTCCCTCAGGGAGAGGGGAGCTAAGTTGAAATCAAGAGACAGCCCGCAGAACCAACCCATCTGCCCAAGTTTTTTGTAGAGTGACGGCAGGCCGGATCCCGCATTGAGGCCCAGTGGGCGGCGGTGCGAGGGCGGCGTGAGATCTAGCCAAAGTTCAACATGCGAACCATCCCTATCGTCAAGTCTGTCCTGCAACGGCTAAAGTCCGTGCTGAAAAAATCTCTGCGTTCTGCTCCGAGTTCTCCTCGCCCCAGATCCCTGCTTGTAGCCAATGGACGGAGCCTTATCAAACTGGGCAGCGTTCTGGCTTTGCCCTTGCTGTGCTCGGCATGGCCCGCTTGGGCCCTGACACGGGTGGCGCGTCCGGAGCTGCGCGATCTAAAGCGTGCAGCCATAGTTCGGGTGGTCGACAACAACACCCTGGTTGTCCAGCTTGAAGGGGATTTGGATTTGCGGCTGGTGCAACTGATCGGGATCGATCCCCTGCCGGCGGAGATCAATCCTACGTGGACGGAGCTGCGTAGACAAACCCCTTTGGCGGTTTACAATGCCGGCCAATATTTGCAGACGGCTTTGCTGGGACGGGAGGTGTTTCTGGAGTTGGATCCTGCCCTGGCTCCCGCTCCCACGTTACCTGCCTACGTTTGGCAGGCCAATACCCTCATCAACCAGGAAATGCTGTTTTTGGGCCATGGCCTGTTGTCTGGGCGAACCGATGGCCTCAAGTATGGCCCTATCCTCAGAGAAGCAGCCACTGCGGCAAGGCAACAGGGGCGCGGCTATTGGACGTCCTATGGCCCTCGCTGACCTGCTCCCCACGGCCAGTCGCGTTGGCGGGATGAAGTCCTGGCGTAGCTCTTAACTGGGAACTTTAGGTCGCTTTTCGCTAAAACAGCCTGTAAGTTCCAGGCCTCCCTCTCTATCCTTGGCTGTTGACATACTCCCCGCCCTTTAGGGCGGGGATTCTGGTTCTCGGTTCTACGAGCGCACTTACTGAGTTGGGTCGCCCCTCTCCAGCAGCGGTGCCTCTCTCCCCAAGCGTTCCCTCTCGCGAGGCGGTTCCCCAATGCCCTTGGGTACCGTTCCACTCCACCCCCAACATCTGCAATGCCCGGCGCAGAATGTTGAGCGCCGCGTTCTGGTCTCGACACAGCACCAATCCGCATTTTGGGCACCGGTGGGTACGGGTGGAGAGGGTCTTCTTCACCCGATAGCCACACCCAGAACACTCCTGGGTGGTGTACTCCGGCGGGACGGCAACCACCACCTTGCCCCACACCTTGCCGTAGTAGTCCAGCCAACGGGTGAACAAAGACCAGGCCGCATCCTGGATGGACTTGGCCAAGTGGTGATTTCTCACCAGGTTCCTCACTGGCAAGTCCTCGTACGCCACGATGTCGTTAGACACCACTACGCACCGGGCCAACTTGCTGGCCCAGTCTCTGCGCTGGCGCTGGACTTTGAGGTGTACCTTGCCTACTCGCCGCTTCTGCTTCAGGTAGCGCTTCGATTGCGCCTTGACTCCCTTTCTAAACCGACGACTCAACCTTCTTTGCTGCCGCTTCAGGCGCTTCTCCGCTCGGCGCAGAGGTTTTGGGCAATCTACTGTGTTCCCGTCCTGGTCGGTGTAGAAGTGGTGCAGCCCCAGGTCGAGCCCCACCCTCTTGCCCGTGGACTCCCCCGGCTCCCGGCGCTCCACATCCAGGCAGAACTGGGCGTAGTACCCATCAGCCCTGCGCACCACCCGCACGCGGTTGATCTTGGAGCCGAGAAGAAGCCGCCTGGCCTCGCCGTTGCAATACAGGGCGAAGGTGCCAGCCTGGTTGCCATCGGTGAAGGTGATGGCCATCCCGTCGGGCGAGAGCTTCCACCCCGATTGCTTGTACTCGACGGAGCGGCAGTTCTTTTTGAACCTCGGATAGCCCTTTTTGCCAACCCCTTTCTTTTTGCAGTTGGCGTAGAAGCGAGAAATGGCTGCCCAGGCCCGCTCGGCACTGGCTTGCCTGGCAGAAGAGTTGAGCCGCTTGGCGAACTCAAACGCAGCAGCCAGGTGCTTACAGAGGGCATACAGCTCCTTCTTGCCTACGCCCCGGTTATCCATCCAGTGGCGCAGGCACTTGTTGCGCACAAACTGGGCAGTCCGGATGGCCTCGTCCAGAGACTGGTACTGCTCAGGGGTGCCGTTGAGGAGTTTGGCTTCTCTGACCAACATGCCGCTGGGTTCCTGCCCTTGTGCTCAGATTAGTGCAAAAGCCGCCCTAAAGGGCGGGGCTTGAGACCCAGTTTTCGGGTCAACCCCTGCAGCCGAGCCGCCGGGGAGGGGTTGAGCTGTTCTCTTGGGATTTCTCGCTTGTTTATGATGATCTCATGTGGGTTTCCAATCGTGGGCTGCCCAGTTCTTCAGGGAGGTGTAAGGGATCCAACTGGGCAATTTGGAGTTCCCTATGGCGGATGAGTTGCCGTTTACCCTAGATCAACTTCTCATTGTGCGGGCAATTGCCCAGCAGGGCAGCTTTCGCCGTGCTGCCGATAGCCTGTTTGTCTCCCAACCCGCTGTCAGCTTGCAGGTGCAGAACCTGGAGCGGCAGTTGGGGGTGGTGTTGTTCGACCGCAGTGGGCGCAAGGTGGAGTTGACGGATGCCGGCAAAGTATTGCTGCAGTACAGCGAGCGCATCCTCAAGCTGTGCCATGAAACCCTTGAGGCTCTGGCAGATTTGCAAGCAATGGGGCGGGGGCACCTGATTTTGGGGGCCAGCCAAACGGTGGGCACCTATGTCATGCCTTCTTTGATTGCGCAATATCACCGCCGCTATCCCCAGATTGCCGTGCAGCTCTTGGTGCAATCCACGCGGCGAATCGCCCAGAAGTTGGTGGACGGCCAATTGGACGCGGCCATTGTTGGCGGGGAGATCCCGTTTGACTTACAACGGCACTTGAAGGTGATGGCTCTGGCGGAAGACGAATACGTGCTGGTCGGCGCCCCTGGCTGCGCTGTTGACTCTCCTGCTCTTGCGGATCTGTTGACTTTGCCCTTCATTACCCTGGATCCCCAGTCTTCCACGCGGCAGACCATCGACCGGGTGTTGAATCGCCACGGCATCAACCCGGCCCAACTGAATGTGCGGCTGGAGCTCAGCTCGATTGAAGCCATCAAAAATGCCGTCCAGGCGGGTTTGGGGGTGGCTTTTTTGTCTATGGTGGCGGTGGGATCCGATGTGGAGCAAGGTCGGTTCCAAAAGCTGGCGGTGGAAGGGCTGCAGATACGGCGTACCCTCTGGCTGGCTTTTAACCCGGAGCGCTATCAATCGCAGGCGGCCACCCGCTTTCTCCAAGGGCTACTGACCCGCCAGGACTGGCTGAAAATCCCCCCTCCCCATTTGCAGTTGCTCGGTTGAGTCGCAGCTTTTCCCGACCCTGTGGGAGTTTTTAGGATCAGTTAGGATCTCTACAAGATCCTCAGAAGAAGTGCTGCCTGGGATCCATCAAGGGCTCTGTCCCCTCACCCGTTCGCGGCGGGGTGACCTTGGCGTAGCACGGGAAAAGGCTGTATCTGCTGACGATGGGCCGATGATCGAGCAAGAGCTGTTGGAACGGCTGCCTTTGGCGCAGCGCCTGGCGGAGTTACGAGCGCGCGTTCAAGCGATCCCGCTGCAGAGGGTGAAATTGGAAGGATTGAACATCCCGGGGGCAGAGTCCTGCTGGGCCGCCTATCGAGAGTGGGGAGACGGGATCCCCCTGCTGTTTTTGCACGGTTTTATGGCCACCCACGCCAATTGGTGGCCGCTGATGCAGGGGTTGGGAGGCGAGTACCGCTGCATCGCCCTCGATTTGCTGGGGTTCGGGCAGTCCAGCCAGCCGGCCTTGCGCTACGACATCGGTGCAGAAGTGGAGTTTGTGCGCGGATTTGTCCAGGCGCTGGGCCTATCGGCTCCGGTTCTGGTGGGCCATTCTTTTGGCGGCTGGGTGGCAGCGGCCTATGCCGTGCGGTATCCACTGCGGGGGTTGGTCTTGTTGGCCCCTGCCGGGATCCGCGACGACAGCTTTGTTAAACGCTACCGCCATTTGCGGCCCTTGCTCTGGGAAAGCGTTTGGGTCGATTGGCTGTTGCGGGCGATCACCCCCCTGGCCCGATGGTGGCATTGGGAAGACAAACTGGCTCAACTCTTGTGGTTGCGCGGATCCCTGCGCCAACAACCGGTGGCCCGGCAATTTCTCCGACAACGTCTGCGCCCGCAAGCTGCCGTCGATACGGTTGAGCGTTACCTCAAACACATTCAGGCCCCCACCCTGGTGGTTGCCGCCGAACAGGACGACACCATCCCCCTCTGGCACTGCCAAACCTACGCCGCAGGGATCCCCGGAGCGCAGCTCAAGATCCTGCCCGGCGCCAGCCATGCTATCCCTGCCTTGCATGGGGAACAAGTGCTGCCCCTCATCGGGGAATTTCTCGATGCAGCTTTTTCCAAATGTTACCCGAATGCTATGGGAGTTCCCCGGTGATGGTCGATAATGCCAAGTCTTATCTTGCATCCATTGAACGGGCCAATCCAACCAGAACCGAACAACTTGAGCGCATGAAAGCTGTGGTCATGAGTGTGCCCGGTGGACCAGAGGTTCTGCAACTCCGAGAAGTCCCTGAACCTCAGATTCGCGGTGAGCGGGAGCTGCGCATCCGCCTCAAGGCAGCCGGCGTCAACCCCATCGACACCAAGCTGCGGCGGCGAGGCACCTTCTACCCCGAAGAGATGCCAGCCATCTTGGGGTGTGACGGTGCCGGCGTTGTGGAAGCCGTGGGATCCGGCGTCAGGCACTTTACGGTGGGAGATGAGGTTTACTTCTGCCACGGCGGTCTGGGCAGGCAGGCGGGCAACTATGCCGAGCTGATCGTGGTGGACGAGCGCTTTGTGGCTCCCAAGCCCAGAACACTGAGCTTTGCCGAAGCTGCGGCTGCTCCGCTGGTGCTGATCACCGCCTGGGAAGCCCTTTACGACCGGGGACGGCTGCAGGCCAGCCAACGTGTGCTTATCCACGGGGGAGCGGGTGGAGTTGGCCATGTGGCCATCCAACTGGCCCGCCTACGGGGATCCAAAGTGGCCACCACCGTGAGCACCCCAGAAAAGGCGGTGTTTGTCCGTTCTTTGGGGGCCGACTTGCCCATCTTCTACCGGCAGACCGACTTTGTGCGGGCCGTTTGGGACTGGACAGGGGGGGAAGGGGTGGATCTGGCCCTGGATACTTTGGGCGGCGCGATCTTGGAGCAGACCTTCCCCGCGGTGCGCGTGTACGGGGATATCGTCACCCTGCTGGCGCCGGCCCCGGAGACCGATTGGCGGGTGGCCCGCGACCGCAACTTGCGGGTGGGGTTCGAGCTGATGCTCACCCCGATGCTGAAAAACCTCACCAACGCCCAGCAAAACCAGGCGGAAATTCTCAGGCAGTGTGCCCGCCTCATCGACCAGGGCCAACTGCGGATCCAGCTCAGCCATACCTTTCCTCTGGCCGAAGCGGCTGCCGCCCACCGGCTGCTGGAGCAGGGATCCGTTCTGGGCAAAATTGCCTTAACCATCCCCGAGTAGGCATGCTGGAAAAGTTGGTCGAGGATCTGCCCATGGTCGCTCCTCTCACCCCCCACCTGTTGGAGAACGAGAGCTTCTACGAAAATGCCCTCTGCTGGCTGGGACGGCCCCAGACGGCCTATCGGCTGTTGAGTGAAGCGGTTTTTCCTGCCATCTCCTCTTGGGTGCGGGGAGAGGTGGATAGCCACTCTTTTAACCACTGGCAACTGGAGGATGTGCGCACCTTTCTGTATCCGGTGGTGGCCTTGGGAGACCAGGAAAGCCTCGTTCTCTGCAGTGAAGCCCTGCTCCTCTGTGGCATCGGCAACTATTACAACCCCTGTGACTTGGCCATTGTGGTGTTTGTGCAGCAGCCCCAGGAGCTGTTCAGCCAATTGATGCAGCGCATTCGCCGGGCCGAAGCCACCATCAGCCGCGGGCCAGAGGTGCGCATGCTCTCGGAACAGGTGAACCTGGCCAAGCGCGGACAAGACTACATCAACACCAAGTATCTGGTCTGGCCCTACGCCCTTTCCGGTGCAGCTCAAGATACCCTAATTAAGCAAGGGATCAGCCTGATCCGCCTCTCCCCTCAGGAGGCTGCCTTGCCCTTCAGGGAATAGGTGGCGGAAGATCGGGATCCCTAACCCCAACCTTTCCATCTCTATCGTTTTTCATGGCCGATGCCCACCTGCCCCCTTTGATCCAAGCGATGCTGGATCCCGCCTTCTACCCTCATCCGGCGCAGGATCCCATTCAGCTTATTCAAACCCACATTTCCTATATTCTGCTGACGGGGGACTATGCCTATAAGGTGAAAAAGCCTCTGGATTTCGGCTTTTTGAATTTCACCACTCTAGAGCAGCGGCGCCACTTTTGCCAAGAGGAGCTGCGCATGAACCAACGCGGCGCTCCCGGCCTTTATCTGCAGGTGTTGCCTATTTTTCAAACCAATGGCCGCTTTCAGTTCAGCGGCAGCGGCGAGCTTGTAGAATACGCCCTGCAAATGCGGCAATTTCCCCAAGAGCAACTGTTCAGCAACCTCTTTGAGCGAGGAGAGCTGACGCCGGCCTTGATGGAAGAGCTGGGGCGGGTGGTGGCGATGTTTCATGCCCAGGCCGAGACCAACGATTACATTCGCAGCTTTGGCCGGCCAGAACGGGTGCGCGAGGCCTTTGACGAGAATTACGCCCAAACCCAGCGCTACATCGGCGGCCCCCAAACAGCTCGGCAATATCGAGAAACCCGAGCCTACACCGATCGCTTTTTTACCGAGCGGCAGGAGCTTTTCCAACAAAGAATAGAACAAGACCGCATTCGCGAATGCCACGGAGATTTGCACCTGCGCAACATCTGTTTTTGGGAAGGGAAGATCCTACTTTTTGATTGCATCGAGTTCAACGAAGCCTTTCGCTTTGTGGATGTCATGTACGACGTATCCTATGCAGTGATGGATCTGGATGCCCGCTATCGTCCGGATCTGGGCAACGTCTATTTGAACACTTACTTGGAAGAAACCGGAGATTGGGAAGGGCTGAAAATCCTGCCCATCTACCTCAATCGCCAAGCTTATGTGCGGGCCAAGGTCACCTCTTTTTTGCTGGAGGATCCCACGGCAACAGAGGAAACCAAGGCAACGGCCTTCCGCACTGCTGCCCGGTACTATCGTCTGGCCTGGGAATACACTCTCCCCAAGCGGGGGCAGTTGTTCTTAATGTCGGGATTGTCGGGATCCGGCAAAAGTACGGTGGCCCGTCACCTAGCCCGTCAGCGGGGAGCCATTCACATTCGCTCTGATGCCGTGCGCAAGCATTTGGCCGGGATCCCCTTATGGCAACGGGGGGGGCCGGCGGTCTATACCCCGGAGATGACCGATAAAACCTACCGCCGCCTGGTGCAGTTGGGCGTGGAGCTGGCCCAGGAGGGCTACACCGTGATTCTGGATGCCAAGTTCGACCGGCAGGCGCTGCGGGGAATGGCCATTGCGCAGGCCCAACAACGGGGGATCCCGCTGCACATTCTCCACTGTTACGCCCCTGAGCCTGTTTTGCGAGAGCGACTGCAACGCCGCAGCCAAGCTCCTCAAACCGGCTGCATCGATGGAGTTGAGCAGCGCCCTGCCGACATTGCCGATGCCACCGCCGAGATGCTTACCGAGCAACAAGCCCACTGGGAGGAGTTTTCCGAGTTGGAACGGCCTTTTTTAAGGGTTCTGGATACCAGCCAAGATTGGTCCTCTCAACTTCAGCAGCTTTGGGTCTCGACTCAAACTGCACCCAGTCAGGAAAATTGACATGAGCAAGGTGGATTTCACCGTTTGCGGGTTGAGGTTATTTCCAACCCGAAAGACACTTCCCGAACCCGCCGCGCCCCGGCCCCTCTCCCAGAGGGAGAAGGGAGTTGGGGATCGACACAACCATCCGCTGCATCGCTATTTGCAATGGCTGTAGAGGAGGGCAGCAGCTCTTGTTGAGCAGGGAACAGGGGTGCGCTTACCCGAACATTTCGCCTTACACAAAGCCAGCAGGAGGTTGGGAAGTGTGTCAACGTGTCTTTAAAGGCCCCCACCCTTTTCTCACCCAACTCGACCAGAATTGACCGCTTGCAGGAGGATCCAGCGGTGAGCGATGTAACTTCAGATGACCTGCGCCTGATGCTCCTGTTCGAGGGCTTCCCTCCTGAGAAGCTAGAGGTTCTGGCCGGGCAAATGTCGTTGCGCTCCCACCCGGCCAATCAGGCCATCTTGCTACAAAATGACTGGGGCAACGCCGTTTACTTTATCCTGGAAGGGTGGGTCAAGATTCGCACCCATGATCTCGAAGGCCGGGAGATCACCCTCACCATTCTCGGTCCAGGAGAAGTCTTCGGGGAGATGGCCGCCTTGGACGAAGCGCCCCGTTCCACCGACGTCATAGCTCTAACAGCCACCAAAGTCAGTTGTCTGTCGGCCCAGCACTTTCGGGCTTTTTTGGCCTCGGATGCCCAGGCCGGCATCCGCCTTGCTCAACTCATGTCGCGTCGTTTGCGGCAGATCAACCGTCGTCTGCAGTTACGCGAGGCCAGTAGTACGGCCCGTGTTGCCGATATCTTGCTGTTCTTGGCCGAATCTCGTGGCCGGGTCAGCCGGGGTGGCGTAGAGATTCCCAACCTGCCCCATCGGGAGCTGAGCAGCTTGAGCGGCTTGGCTCGGGAAACGGTCACCCGTGTCCTGTCTAAGCTGGAGCAGGAAGAGCTGATCCGCCGGGATCGCACCCGAGAGGTTCTCTGCATTCCCCAGATGGAGGCTTTGGAGAAACTGATTGGCTGAATGGGGGGTATTACCAGTTGCCGAAAGCCCTCGTAGCATTGTAAGATAGTAGGCCCAGAGCCGGGATAGCTCAGTTGGTAGAGCAGAGGACTGAAAATCCTCGTGTCACCAGTTCAAGTCTGGTTCCTGGCATCTGACGCTACCTTCACCCCCAGCCCCTCTCCCATCCCTCACCCCCAGCCCCTCTCCCAGAGGGAGAGGGGAGTTAGGTATAGAGCTCCGCGCGCTGGCGCATTCGCGACAACGCTGCGTAGCAACAACGACGTAACGAGCCGCTTCATCGCTGGGCTGCGGCGTTCAACCCAAGAGCAAAAAGAAAGCTGGTCGGGAAACCCGTCTGCGAAGCCGTGACAGCTAGCGAATGTACTGGGCCAGAGCTCGTGAAGGATATCCCACCCGCAATTTGCGCAGGGCATCCCGCTCGATCTGACGAATCCGTTCCCGCGTCAGGTTAAAGTGCTCCCCCACCTCCCGCAGGGTTCTCGCCTGTTGCCCGTCTAACCCGTAGCGCAACTCCAGCACTTGCCTCTCAATCGGCTTCAGGGTTTGCATGGCAGAACGCACATCCTGCTGCATCGATTGCACAAGGATCCCTTGGAAAGGCTGCTCTTGCCGCTCATCCTGCAGCAAATCGCCAAGGCAGCTTTCTCCTTCCTGGCCAACCGGCACATCCAGTGACAGGGGCAAAGCAGCAGCCTGCTGGATCATGCGCAGTTTCTTGACTTTAATGCCCAGTGCCTCTGCCAGCTCCGCCTCGGTGGGCCGCCGCCCCTGTAGCTTCATCAGCTCGCGGTTGGTGCGTTTGAGCAGGCGTACTTTATCGACCATGTGCACCGGCAGGCGAATCGTCCGCGCTTGGTTGGCAATGCAGCGGGTGATCCCCTGGCGAATCCACCAATGGGCGTAGGTACTGAAGCGAAAACCCCGTTCCGCATTGAATTTTTCGGTGGCCCGAATCAACCCGATATTGCCCTCTTGGATCAGATCCAAAAAGGGCACCCCCCGATTGAGGTATTTCTTGGCCACGCTGACCACCAGACGCAGATTAGCGTTGATCAGCTTGCGCTGGGCCTGTTCCCCTTGTCGGATGCGGGACCGTAAGGTGGATACGGAAATCTGCAGGGCCTCAGCCAGATCCTCGTCGCTGGGATCCCTGCCCCGTTGTTGCCGCCACTCCTGCCGGGCTTGATCGATGAGGAGCTTTTGCTGGATCTTGCGCGACAGCTCGATTTCTTCGGCGTGGTCGATGCGGGGCACGCGACCGATTGTATTTAAGTAGTGATCGACGGCATCTTCATTCAACCGCGAGCCCCCAGCAACCGGCTCTGGGTCGACTTCTTGAAGGGCAGACTCAGGGTCAAACCAGAGCTCGTCGAGCTCCTGAGGCAAAGAGGCAGAGTCTTCAGGATGAGGACGAGAAAAAACCACGGCCAAGTGAGGAGAGAACGTCACCTCCCAGTCTAGAAAGGTTTTTTCTTCCGGTGCGAGCGAAAATCGATCATGCCACCCTTTTTTGTCCCGAGATTTTTCCGGTTCAATGCTCGAACAACAGGGATCCCGTCCGCCAAGCCTCTGTGGGTAAGGGATTGCCCGCCAAAAAGCAGTAAGCGATTTTCGATCTAGGCCTTGAGGTAAGATTGTTCGTGGGCTGGCCAGCTCCACGGCTGGGATCCCAAAGAAAAGGGAACCTTGCCAGCTCAGGCTACCATGGGGCGATTGGCGAGCTGCGAACCTCTTCAGTCTGGATAAAGAATATTTACAACTTGCTGCTCCTATGGAGTTGAACGACCGGCACCATCCATCGGCCAACTTGATTGGGGAGCGGGTGCGCTGGGTACGGGAGAAGCTGCAACTTACCCAAGATCAACTGGCGGGCCGCTTGGCCAAGTACGGTGTGCAGTTGGACTACGTCAAGATCGGCCAGGTGGAAAAGGGAAAACGGCGCGTCATCGACAAGGAACTGGTGGCTTTTGCCAAGGCGTTGGGAGTGTCGGTCACTTGGCTGCTAAGCGGAGATGAATCCCATCTGTAGCAGTCGGGGGGAAGCTACATCCGATTTCCCTCAACCATCCCAGGGGAGCAAGACAGTAAAGATACAGGGCCCCAACGGGATCCAGATCACCGACGCCTTCACTTCTTCATCTAAACTTGATATTGTTAACTTGCTGTTGAGACGGCCCCATTTCACCTGCTTGTGTGAGGTTGACGGATGCTCTCCTTCTTTTTCAACTCTTCTGATCCGGCCAACAACCGGCAAAGCGGAGCCCATCGTGTGCCTGCCTCAGGCAAGACCACCGGCAGGCAGCGGATCCCTAACTACAACCGCAGGTCTGCTCCCCATGAGGTGCTTAAGCAGGAAAAGCAGGTGAAGCGGGAGCAAGAGTTTACGGAGATGGAGCAAAACATCAGCCGCATCCACTACTTCTACCGAAAAGCAGACATGCCCCTGGAGATGCGGCAAATTCTGACCTACCGTAAGTTGATGGAGCTGGACTACTTTACCCCACAGGCGGCCAAAGAGTTGCTCAGGCAGTGGCAGCAGCAGGAAGAGCAGGAGCAAGAACGCCGTCAGGCTTGAAAGAGGACGACCGCTTGCGAGCCCGACTGCAGGATTTAGTTTATGTAAAGTTTATAAATAGTTGAGGCTCTGCAGCAGGGCAAAACAGAGGCCGGCACTGGCCAAAGGCACGGTCAGGTTATCCAACCCCCACCAAGAGAACACCTCCAAGCCCATGGTTATTCCCCCCACCAAGAGGCTGATGGCGAGCAAAGGGGGAGAGAAGCCGAAGTACCCCAGAAGCAGCGCCGCGATCACCAAGGTACTCACCGCCCACATGGTCAGGGATCCCTCCCAGCTTTTTTGAAGGGATCCCAGTTGATAGGGGTGTTTGCCCCAGGTTTTGCCCACCAAGCCGGCCAAGGCATCCGCCCACGTCATCACCAAGATGCCGATCACCGCGAAGACTTGTCGCTGTGGCCGCCAAAACCAAAACAGCAGCAGGCCAATGCTGAGGGCATAGAAACAGGTGCCAAAGCTGCGCCGACCGACCCCATTCAAGCTGGGCAAAAGGGTCACTCGGTAGGAGAGCAGCGCCAGGCCGGCAAACACCAGCGAGAACCCTACCCCCAGCCAGCGGGGCACTTGCAAGGCCCAAGCCAGCAAAATGATATTGCCCACGCCGATGTGAATTGCCTTGCGCACCCATTCTCCGTCCACCTGCTGGGAGCGCAGCCATTCCGCAAAAGCAAAGACGGAGGCCAGCCAGAGAGCATAGCAAGCAAGCTGCTGGGTCAGGCCCATGAAACGGCCTCAGAGCGTTTTCAAGTAGCTGAGCAGATCCGCCATCTCCTGGGGATCGGGCTGGAACTGGGGCATGGGAGGCGTTTTGCCACCGGTTACTTGCTGAATGATAAACCGATCCGAACGGCGGCTGCTCACCCCCCGCAGGCTGGGCCCCACCCGACCATCCGCTTCTTCTCCATGGCAAGCCGCACAGTTGAGGGCAAACAAGGAAGCACCACGGCCAACCTGCCCCTCTAGGCTGAGGACAGCTTGAGTGTAGGGATCCAGCCGAGCCCCGGCACTCAACCAAACCCAGGTGACTACCGCCAGGCCGAGGAGGACGACGCCCCAACGAGCTTTTTGGGCCCAGACACCTGTGAAGAACTGCTGCAAGGACTTGAGGAAAGGTTGTAAACGCTTTTGGGAGGAGGGCAGTCGCTTCTGCTCAAACTCAGCCCAGCAGCCGGGCGACGCCTGGCTGCTGCCGGATGGCGGGATGTCTGAGAGGGAGGGATGCACAGACAACGCTGAGAGAGACCGTTTCAATCTTTTACATTTCAACCAACACGATAACTCAGGAGCCCTTCCCTGCCAATAATCTGTAATGGTATTTACTTTTTCTTAATGATTTGCCGGTCTGTCTGAGATTGCGCTCCCTCTGGGATGGCGCGGTTGGGAAAGAGCCGCTCCATCGCCTCTGCTTGGGCCCAGGGATCCCGGTTCAGGCTGTGGATGAGATTGGCCCCTGGAAAGTGCGCCTGCAGGCGGCGGTAGAAGGATAAATTACCATAAACGACGACGGCTGCCACCCGCTCCCGATGCTGTTGCAGCCAATCCAGCACATAGTTGGGCAGGGGATCGCGAAGGAAAGCTTGGAAAACCAGCCCTGGAGCGCTGTTCAAAGCAGCTTCCAGCCAAGGCAGGGGGGTGAGGGCATCGCTGACCACAGGGAGAATGCCCAACGCCGCCGGCACCTGAACAGCGGGAGACTGCAACTGCAGGTCGGCAGTGTCCAGGGGGGGATCCAGCCAGATCCAGTTCAACCATCTGGGCTCTGGGGGCGGTCTGAGGGGCCGGCCACCTTCCACCCCACCGCGGGCCATGGCGGCTTGACAGGGAGCAATATCCTGCTCGGCCAAGAGGGATCCCAGCTGGGCGGCTTTGTGCAGAGCAGAGGGCAGGTTGGCGCGCGCGTTGAACAGCTTTCCCAAAGCCGAGTCCTTGCGGATGGGATCCCCCAGCAAGAGGGGTTTCAGGTGCTCGGCGGGGGAGCCGCGGCTGAGGGCCGGGTCGGTGGGATCCTTGGCCCCCATCCAGCCGCCAACAGCGCTGAAATCCGTTTCCGCCAAGGCCGGCCACACCTGTTTGAGGAGAGTTGAGGCCGCAGGCAGGACTCGCTGCTTGGCGCGCAGCACCCGCGTCACCGATTGGGCCAGTTGGACGGCGCTGAGGGATCCCTGCTGCACCGCTTCCAAAACGGCTGCCAGCGAGGCCATTGGATCGGGGGGGGCCAAAATCAGGTCGGCACCGGCCTGGAAAGCCCGCACGGCCAATCGGTTGGGAGAGAGCTCCGTCCCAGCGGCCAGCTCCGCCAGAAAGCCGTCATCGAGTCTATCCACCACGATCAGCCCGCCGAACCCCCATTCCCGCCGCAGCAGCTGGGTGAGCCGCCCCGGCAGCAGGGTGATGGGCCAGCGCTCATCCCACTCCGGCAGCACCACATGAGAAACCAAGATCGCCCCCACCTGCTCCAGCAGGAACGGCAGCCAAGGCCCCTCTTGGAGCTGGGCTGGGGTCAGGCTCAAACGGGGGCACCAGGGGATGTCCGGTGCCTTTGAAACCTGCTCTGCTGCAGCCGACCTTACTTCCCCTTTGCCGGGGAAAGAGCTGGCCGTGGTCAGGATCCCCTCTGGGACGGCTTGCTCACATCCGCGCACAAAGGCTCGCGCCAGTTGCAAAGCAGACAGGGGATCTTCCCCCAGCAGCTCTGCGACCGGGTTAAGCAGCCAATTGATGCCGAGGGCCGCTGCTTCCCGCGCCGTGATCCAACCCCACTGTTCCGCCCAGCGCTCGGCTTCGGATCCCAGGCGGCTCAGGCCCAGGGGGTGGGGAAAAGAAGTCGCCCCCTGCAGGGCCAGCCCACGACCGGCCTCCGCCGCCACCAAAAGGGGCAGGGCAGCCCAGGTTTGCAACTCTTCCACCAGCAACAGGGCTTCTGCCACATGGCCCTCGGTCAGCCAGATGCCCCCAATCCCTACCTCTTGGATCAGCCGCCTGAGAACTTCTCGAGGGGGCGACTGAGATCCCAAACGGGCCGAGACCGGCACCACCAGCAGTTGCGCCACTTGTCGAGCTAGGGACAAGGGCTGGTCAAGCTCGTCGGCCAGAGATCCGGAGACACTCATGGGCATAACCGGAAGTCGTCAGCAATGCTGGGGGATCCCCATCTTTTGCGAAAACCCAAGCGCAGATGATCCTAGCCGCTCTCCCGGCTTCTGGCTTCCCTGCTGCCAAAACAATCAGCGCCTTTGGCGGCAGCGGTCGCAGGTGCCGCAGGGCAGGCCGGGGTGTTCCCCAGGGTAGCCAAAGTAGGGCAAGATCGCCTGCCACCGACAGCCGCGAGCGTGGATCAGGGCCTCCATCTCGTGCCAGGGATCCTGCCGCGGCGGCGGCTGCCAACGGCGGTGCAGCACCTGAAAGTGAAAGGGATCCGGCCAGCGCAGACAGCCCATCTCCTGCAACAGGCCCAGGGCCACCCGGGTTTCTCCTGGCGGCAGGTCGGCATAGGATCCCTGCGGGGGCAGAGTTTGCAGCAGGCGGCGTGCTTGGGCCAGTAGGCGCTCCTGCTGAGAATAGAAATAGGCTTGGCGCTGGCGATCGCTGGGATCCAGCAGGCCCGTCGGCTCCGAGACCAGCATCAGGGCCTGACAGGGGCCGCCATCCCGCCCGCCCCGCCCCACCTCTTGTAAATAATCCATCAAATGGGGCGGGGGATGAAAATGCAGCACCCAGCGCACATCCGGCTTGTTGATCCCCATGCCAAAGGCGTTGGTGCAAACCAAAAAGCGCAGCTCGCCCGCCAGCCAGGCCCGCTCCAAGCGCCGGCGAGATCCCGCCTCCAGGCCGCCGTGGTAAGTGGCGGTTTCTTGGTTGTGGCGGCCCAGCCACGCGGCCAGCTCCTCCCCATCCCGCCGTGTGCGCACGTACACCAGGCCCGGGCCGGGGTTTTCGGCCAGAAAACGCAACAGCCGCCGACGGCGATCCGCCGGGCTCCAGGCGATGGCCACATTGAGGGAGATATTGGCCCGCAGCGGATCGGCGCGGATGCACTCCGGATCCTGCAGCCCCAGGATGTGGCCCAGGCGAGTGCAGGTTTGGGGATCGGCGGTGGCGGTAAAAGCGGCGATGGGAAACGAGGGCTTGGCCAAAGCCGGGCGCAGCAATCCCAAACGGCGGTAGTCGGGCCGGAAGGATCCCCCCCAATGCACCAACGTATGGGCCTCATCCACGATCAGGCTGCTGATTTGCACCTGGGGCTGCTGCAGCCGTTGCCAAACGGGGGGGCTGAAGAGGGTTTCCGGCCCCAGGTAGAGCAGACGCAGTCGGTTTTCCTCAAGGGCCTTCAACACGCGCTTGCGCAGGGCCGGATCCAGCTCGCTGTGCAGACAGGCCGCCGGCAGACGGCGCTTCCAGAGATCCTGGACTTGGTCTTCCATCAGGGCGATCAGGGGCGAGACCACCAGCGTCAGCCCTGTTTGCAAGAGGGATGTGAGTTGGAAGCAAAGAGACTTGCCAAACCCCGTCGGCAATACCACCAGCGCGTCGCGCTTCTCCAGCAAGGCGCGGATCACCCGATCCTGGGGCGGGCGCAGCGCCTCGTAGCCCCAGTACTGCTTGAGGGCGGATTGAACCTGCTGCCAATCCTGCAAACGGCAACCCCTTTTGCCGCGATTTCCTTCAGCAATCTACAGCGATTGTAAAGGGGGTTGTCCAACAACAGGCTATTTCCAATTCCACGGAACCCCCTTTCTGCCTCTAGTTCCCCTCTCCCTCTGGGAGAGGGGGTAGGGGTGAGGGAACCCGTATCGGGATGGCTGGGATCCAGGTCGGTGGCCGGGAAGGAATGCTCTTTGCTGCCCTTGGCAAGGTATCGGTCGCGTAGCACAACAGGGCGGTGGTCTTGTGCGATTCTAGAGCTGGGACTTCCCGCCTAGCTCGATGCTGGAACTATGACTGCCAATGTGCTCCGCACCGCTGATGCCAACGACTCCCCACCCTTGCTCCAGCCCAGAATGGCCTCTGTTCACCGTCGCACGGGGGAAACGGATGTGCAAATCCATCTCAACCTGGACGGCAGAGGGCAGCACGAGATCGACACCGGGATCCCCTTTTTGGATCACATGCTGGCCCAGCTCAGCACCCACGGGTTGATCGATCTCCAGATCAAGGCGGTGGGGGATCTGCACATCGACGACCACCACACCAACGAAGACGTGGGCATCACGTTGGGACAGGCGCTGGCGCTGGCGCTGCAGGATCGGCGGGGCATTTATCGTTTTGGTCATTTTTGGGCGCCTTTGGATGAGGCGCTGGTGCAGGTGGTGCTGGACTTTTCCGGGCGACCCCACCTCAGCTACGGCCTGGAGCTGACCGCCGAGCGCATTGGCCGCTACGAAACCCAGTTGGTGCGAGAGTTTTATCAGGCGGTGGTCAACCATGCCCAGATGACCCTGCACCTTCGCCAGGCAGCCGGCCTCAATGCCCACCACATCGTCGAGGCCAGTTTCAAGGCCTTTGCCCGCGCCCTGCGCATGGCCGTAGAACGGGATCCGCGCCGACAGGAAGGGATCCCCAGTTCTAAGGGGGTGCTGTAGCGGCGCCTGCGCGGGCTGTTGACCTTGAGCCTGGGACTTGTGGTGCTGCCCCATCCGACGATGGGGTTCTGTCGAGAATGCTGAGCCGCACTCGCCCGCCGGCTGCTTTGGGCAAAATCTCCAGCCACTGGTGAAGATCCAAAAGAGCTGAGCCGGCGCCAATTCACAGACCTGGATGAGGCAAAGTCTGTCCGGCAGGGATCCCCATTTGGGTTTATTCTGGACTTAGCCATCCTTCCAGAGTTGCGTCCCAGCCCAGGCGGGATCCAAAAGTCGAAAAAGGGTTTCCCGGCAGTTGCCAGCTCTGGAGGTTCTGATTCCCAGCCACTGATAGGCCCATGTTAGGGGGGGATGAAAACCATGGACATTGATCTCCGTCCGCTGATCGTTCTGTCGCCCATTGTTTTGGTGGTTGCCTGGGCTGCCTACAACATCATCAAGGCTGCCATCAAAGGAGAGGCCAAGCTCTTCGGCGAGAAGGGCAACAACCCCTTCGGCAAAGGCGGGAGCTGAACGTGCGGATCCGGCCGGCAGGCTCAGTATGCTAGGCGAGGCGACAAACCCAAAATCCGCCGATGTGATTGTCATCGGGGCCGGAGTGGCCGGTTTGGTCTGCGCAAGGCGACTGCTGCGGGCGGGGCTGCGGGTTCTGGTGCTGGAAAAATCGGCGGGCTTGGGCGGGCGCCTGGCCACCCGTCGGGTTGAGCATCTCGGACAAACGGTGCCGGTGGATCACGGGGCTCAATACCTGACTGCCGATTCCGATGGCTTTCATCGCTGGGTGAAGGAGCTGCTGGGCCTGGGGCTGCTGACGGAATGGACGCGCTCGCTGCATGTGCTGGATCGAAAAGGGCTGCGCCCGGAGCATCCCAACGAGGAGAAACCGCGCTACATCTGCCCCCAGGGCATGACGATGTTGGCCAAACACCTGGCTGCCCCGCTGTCGGTACACACCCAAACTCGTGTGGTCGGCCTCAAAAGTTTGGCCACAACCTGGCAAGTGCAGGCGGAGAATGGTCAATGCTACGAGGCTGCCGCATTGGTGGCGGCCATTCCGGCCCCGCAGTTGCTGCCTTTGCTGCAAGAGAAGATCCCTCCTGCCGATAGCCTGCTGTCTCTGCTGGGATCCGCCGAGTATCAGCCCTGCCTTGCGGTTTTGGCCGGCTACTCCAAGGACACGCCGCCGCCGCCCTGGAAAGGGATCAAGTGCTTGGAGGATCCGATGTTGGCCTGGCTGGGGTTGGACAGCAGCAAGCGCCCGCAGCCGCTCTCGCCGGTGGTGGTCTTGCATGGGGGGGCGGAGTGGTCATCTCTGTACCTGGAGGCCGGCCCACCTGAGCTAGAAAAGGCAGGTCGAGAATTGTTGGCCCACGCCGCCAAGCATCTGGATCCCTGGCTGGCTTCGCCCCAATGGATGCAGGTGCACCGTTGGCGCTACGCTTTGCCGCTGGAAACCATGGGATTGGCCAGCTTGGGCACCCGGATTCCGGCGGCTGAGGGATTGCCTTTGGTTTGTGCCGGCGATTCGTGCGCCGGGGGGCGCGTAGAAGGGGCTTGGCTCTCAGGGCAAGATGCCGCCAAAACGTTGCTCGAAATGCTGGGCGGCTCTGAGCGGTGAGGGGACGCTGACCCAGTTGGCCTGGAGCAATGCCTGCAGATCCAGGCCGAGAATTTCCATCCTCTGGGGTAGAGAGTTATGCTGACAGGGTGGATCCCTTGGCAGATAATCCATGCCCAGAACCTGTACGATCTACCGCCGTGCCCAATTTGCCGCCAGCCATCGCTACTGGTTGCCCGAACTCTCAGAAGCCGAGAACGTAGCCCGCTTTGGCCCCCAAGCCCGTTTTCCCGGCCACGGCCACAACTACGTGCTGGAGGTGGGCCTGACGGGGGAGGTAGATGAGTACGGCATGGTGCTCAACCTCTCAGAGGTCAAGCGGGTGATCCGAGAGCGGGTGATTCAAGAGCTCAACTTCGCCTACCTCAATCAAGCCTGGCCGGAGTTTGCCCAAACCCTGCCCACCACCGAGTTTATCGCTTACGTAATTTGGCAACGCCTGGCCGATGCGCTGCCGCTGACCAGCGTCCGCCTGTACGAGGATCCCGAACTTTGGGCCGAATACCGAGGAGAAGCCATGCAAGCCTACTTGACCGTTGCCACCCATTTCAGCGCCGCTCACCGTTTGGCCCTGGATCATTTGAGCCTGGAAGAGAACACCGCCATCTACGGCCTCTGCGCCCGTCCCCATGGCCATGGCCACAACTACGGCCTGGAGATCACCGTCAAGGGATCCATCGACCCGCGCACGGGGATGCTCGTGGATCTGGCGGCTCTGCAGCGGATCATTGACGAGCAGGTGGTCAAACCGCTGGATCACACCTTTTTGAACAAAGACATCCCCTACTTTGCCCAGGTGGTGCCCACCGCCGAAAACATCGCCCTCTACATTCAACGGCTGCTGACTTTGCCCCTGCGCGAGCTGGGGGTGCAACTGCATCGGGTTCGCCTGCAAGAGAGCCCCAACAACAGCAGCGAGGTCTACGGGGAGTTTCCGCTGGAAGAGCTGTTCAACTCTTCAGAAGGGCTCCCCCAGAGTTTCGGCAGCCGTGTTGCCGCGCGACGCTGATGTAACCATGTTGGATCTGGTTAAGCTGAGTGGGCAGATCCCCGCCTTTGCTCGGCACTTGCAGCAGGAGTCGCGGGCCGGTCAGGAGCGCCTGCGCCAAGCCCTGCAGGTCTTCGGGCGCCTGCAGCAGGAGCCGCAGGTTTGGCAGTCGCGTTGGACGGAGTGGGGATCCCATCTGGCCTTTACCTGCGCCAGCCCCGCCGAGCCCCCGGAAACCTGGGGATCCCTGCCCAAGGTGGAGCCGCTGCAGGGACGACACACGGTGGTGGCCACCGATGGATCCCAGATCCTGCCCAGCCACCACGAGATCGCCTATTGCTCGCTGATCAATGTTGGGCGGGTGGTTCTGCACTACGGCACCCAGGAGTGGCCGCTTTTGGATAGTCAGCCTCTGCTGCTGTATGGGCAGCGCTCGGACTCCTCTCTCTTGGAGCAAATGGCAGAAGGGTTGCAAAGTGCTGCCATTGCCGTGCGGAACCCCGGCAGCGGGACAGGGGTCTCGTTGGGGCCGGAAGTGGTGTTGGCCTTGCGGCGGGCTCAGGCAGAGCTAGAGGAGCTGGCGCAGTTGGCCCTGTCAGTGCCCCGTCGCCGCGCCACGCTGGCGCTCCTGGATGGATCCCTGATCCCCTGGGGACTGGAGCCGCTGCCCAGATCAACCCAGCGTCCCTGGCTGGATCCCATCCTGGCGACTCTGGAGCAGTTGCGGGCCGCCCGCATCCCCCTGGTGGGCTACATCAGCGCTTCCCGCAGCAGCGAAACCCTTAACTACTTACGCCTGGGGCTGTGCCCCTACCTGGGCTGCGACTGCCATCGCTACTGTGCCGGCGAGAAAACCCCCCCCTGTCACCCCTTTGCTCCCCTGCCGGATCGCGTCTTCTGGGGATCCCTGCTGCAGCCGGGAGAGCGCAGCCCCCTCTGGCGCAGTGGCGCCAGTGTCTTGGATGCCTTCGGGGAACACCACATCCACTGCTGTTACTTGAATGTCGGCGGGAAGGGGGGCCCCGAGATCGCCCGCCTGGAGTTTCCCGCCTGGGTGGCCCAGGATGCCCAGCTGCTGCAGCGGGCCCTGGCGGGAGTACTGAGCCAGGTGCAAAAGGGCTTTGGCTACCCCATTGCCCTGGCGGAAGCCCATCATTTGGCAGTGGTGCGGAGCGGGGATCGGCAGCGCTTCTTTGCCCTGATCGAGCAGGAGCTGATCCGCGCCGGCCTGCGCCATGTGGCTGTCTCCCGCAAGGAAGCCCAGAAGCGAACTGGTATCGCCTAATTGGTGCCAGTGCCGCAAAACCCTTCCTCCCTCCTACCTCCCCTCTCCCTGAGGGAGAGGGGCTGGGGGTGAGGGCTGCCTCTGGGAGAGGGGTGAGGGCGGGATCCCTACCCTCTAAGCGTTGGGCTGGCTGGGCCGGGAGCGATCGATGGTGCGGTAGGTGAGGCTGGCCGCCACCTCTAGGGCTTTGGCAGCGTCGCGGAAATAAAATCCCAGCTCCTCATCCTTTTCGGTGCGGTTGGGTTTATTGAACTTGGCCTTGAACTGCACATTGCAATACATGGCCAACCCCACCAGAACCTCTGACAGGCCGTGCTGGTTGATCAGCCGTTCCACATCCGTGAGCAGGCTTTTGATTAGGGCGTCGGCTACCGGTTCTGGCAAACTGTCCAGGTCGTGCATGGGGTTTCCTCATCCAACGAGATCAAGCGAGCTAGAGGGTTTGAAGGCGGCATAGCAGCAAGTCAAGGGCAAGTTGGCAAGCCGTTGCCATCGAATTCGCATGGGCTTCCCAAAAACAGGCGGGTAGATTTGCTGCCGCCATAATAGTCTAGAAGCCGATAAACAAAGCCCAGGACATGGGAGCTGGGGAATCGCAGGTTATGTCGCAGCTTTACGACTGTGTCATTGTCGGTGCTGGCCCCGCCGGCGGCTCTGCTGCCTACCATCTGGCCAAGCGGGGGCGCTCGGTGCTGGTCTTGGAAAAAGATCCCTTGCCCCGCTACAAACCCTGTGGGGGCGGGGTCTCTCCCATGGTGGCAGCTTGGTTCGACTTCGACTTCAGCCCCGCCATTTCCCTGAAGATCCGGCAAATTCGCTACACCTGGCGCGGCGGGGATCCGGTGGTGGCCGACCTGGATCTGCAAGAACCCGTTTGGATGGTGCGGCGGGATGTTTTCGACCACTACTTGATTCAGCAGGCGCAAAAGCAAGGGGCAGCGCTCCAGGCAACATGCCCCGTCTCCGGCCTCGAGTGGCAAAGCGACCGCTGGCAAGTGATGACAAGCACCGGCCCCGTCTGGGGTCGGTATGTGATCGCAGCCGATGGGGCAAAAGGCTCGATGGCCAAGTGGCTGGGCTTTCAAGAACGCCGCCGTCGTCTAGCCGCCGCCCTGGAAGCAGAGGTGCCCGTTGGGCAACCGCCAACTGCAGCCGCCCATTTCGACTTCGGCGCCGTGAGCAATGGCTACCTTTGGAACTTCCCCAAGGCCGATGGCTACTCGATCGGGGCCGGCACCTTTCGCGGTGGAGAAAAACAAAACCTGCGGGAAATTGCCGCCCAATATGCCCAAAGCTTCGGCGTAGACTTGAAATCGGTCAAGCAGTTCGGCCATCCCATCTGCCTCTGGGATGAAGAGCAACCGCTCCACAGCCAAAATGCCCTCTTGGTGGGGGATGCCGCCTGCGTCGTCGATCCGTTTACCGCCGAGGGGATCCGCCCTTCCCTCCTCACCGGCATGTTGGCGGCAGAGGCCATCGACCAAGCCCTGGCGGGGAACACAGAGGCTCTGGCGAACTACTCGGCCCGCGTGCAACAGGAATGGGGCTCAGAGATGCGCTGGGCTAAACGGATTGCGGCCTTGTTCTACCGCTTTCCAGGCGTGGGCTACAAGGTGGGCGTCAAACGACCAGGAGCCACTCGGCGTATGGGCCAGATCCTGGCCGGTGAACTGCGCTACAGCGATGTGGCCAGCTCGGCCATTCGCAAGTTAAGCGGCGGCCTGCTCACCTAGGCCTGGCACCGATAGACTTGAGCTAGATCGTCGAAGCGCTTGCCGATCAACAGGCAGTTGCGCCCATCCGCCTGACGAGTATAGCTCAGGTGGGTGGAGAGAGCCTTCATCAGCCAAATGCCGCGTCCCCCCTCGGATTCGGGATCGGGGTTGGCCACCAGGTGCCGGAAAGCTCCCTCCAGGTCAAACTCCTGCCCCTGATCCCAAATGCGCAACTCCAGCTCTTGCGGCATCAGGATCAGCTCAATATCAATGGGCGTACTGGGAGGCAGGGCGCGGTGGGCGTGGCGAACGGCGTTGGTAAACCCCTCCGCCAAAACCAACTGACATTCCGTCCAAATGGGATCCGGGATGCCGGCATTTCGAAAAGATTCAAACCAGGTTAAAACTTGGCCAAGAGCGTCGAGAGTTGTCTCAACCCTCAGCGCAAATGTCTGCTTCTCACCCGAAGGGATCCCTGCTGCGTTCAAAACCGAACCCCAACGATAGGGATTGAACCTGAAGCCATTTGGCCCTACCAGATTCTAGACCAAAGCCCTGCCAGAATATGTCATCCCCCATTTTGGGGGGGGAAGCTAGGGAGCGATGATCAAATCCACACGGCGGTTCCGCTGCCGTCCGGCTTCTGTGTCGTTATCGGCCACTGGCAAGGTAGGGCCAAAGCCAGAGGTTGTCCAACTGATGGGATGGCCTTCCGGCAAGAGTTTCATCAAATAGTCTTTAACCGCGTTGGCGCGGCGCAGGGAAAGAGCCAGGTTGTAGTTTAGGGATCCAATGTTGTCGGTGTGACCGTTCACTTGAACGCGGGCGCCGGGCATGGCTTCCAAGGATTTCGCCACCTGGGCCAGCAGCGAGGTCGCCTCAGGTCGAATCTCGGCCTTGTCAAAATCGAACAGCAAATCCCCCGGCAGGCTGATGGTTTGGGTTCCCACCTGAAAAGAGGTGGGAGTCGGCGTTGGGGTCGGGGCGGGAACGCTGGCTTCCCCTGGAGCGATCTCGGCGGCGGTGGAAGATTCCCTGACGGGCTCAGGGGCTGTTTGAGAACGCAGCCGCTGCAGCCGCGACTCCAGTTCCTCAATTTTTATCAAGAGCTGGATCACCTGCTGGCGGATTTCCCGAATCTCCGTTTCCAGATCTGTGGGGCTCGCCTGACGTTCCTCTGGATCTGCATTTGGATCTGCATTGGCCGTTGGGCTGGCCAGCGGCGGATTGGCCTGGGGTGGGGCCAGGGTGGGCAAGATCGCTGGTGTAGGCGGAGCCGGTTGACCGGCAGAGAGGTTGGTCTCCGGTTGGGGCTGAGGTTGAGCCTGCTGGGGAAGCTCTATCCCCAGCCAGATCCCGCTGCTGACCAAGAGGATCCCACTGAGGAAATTGAGAGCAACCGTTGAGCGCTGGGACGAGCGAGGCATCCTGGGCAAACCTCCGGCTAAATGGACGCAGGCAAGGAGTGGGAACTCCACTCAACTCTAGAAAGCGATCCTAGCCGGCGACCGGAGCTCGCCGAGGGGATTCTCGGTCGGTCAAGCTGCCACTTCCCGCCATCGTTCAAAGGGCTAATCAAAACTAAGGCGGCCTCGATACCGCCCTATGATGGCCAATCCGTTGGCGGGATCCGCCAGATCCGCCACAAAGGGAGGAAAACGGGGATTGTCGCTGATCACCTTCACCTGGGATCCGGGCAGGCGCTGCAGTCGTTTGACCAACAGATCCCCATCCATCTGAAAGACATAAATGCCTTCACAGCTCAGATCCCCACCCTCCTGCCGCTCCACAAAGATCCAGTCGCCATCCTCCAAGGTGGGAGCCATGCTATCCCCCTGCACCCGAATCAGGCTCAGCTTGGCAGGGTTTCCCTTCAAATGGGCCCGCAGCCAGTTTCGCTCGAAAGCCATCACCGCGGCGATCGCTTCTTCCCGCACCAACACCCCCGCTCCCGCAGAGACGGCCACATCGACAAAAGGTACATACACATACTCTGCCTTCGAGTCGGAATCCAAGCGTGGGGATCCCTCCCCTGTGATCAGCCAATTGAGGCTGACTTGGCCCACCTGGGCAATTTTCACCGCCTTGTCAATGCCGGGCACGGATCCCTTCAGGTAGCTGCGCAAGGCCGTATCGCTAATGCCGGCCCGTCGCCCAAACGCATAAATGGCCTCGTCGCCGATCACCTGTCGTAAGCGGTCTGCAAAAGAGGAGCTCGAGAAGATGGACATCGGCTTAGCGCTACAGATTGTGTATAAGCAGATTTTCACCACTATATCTTGACAAGTCAACAGCCGCTACAGCCGATTGGGGGACAATCTCCCACCTGAGCTGACCAAGGGAATCGCAACTCTCAAATGCTGTCGGTAGGCTGGCAGGAGAACTGCGCTGGCGTTAGTGTGGTTTTGGAGCCTGCTCACGGCAGGCGAGAGCCGAGCTGGCCCAGCGTTGGATAGCCAAAAAGTTCGGTTCAGATATTGCTTCTGGGTTGACTTCAAGCTGTTCTGCCTTAATCTCCATGACTTCCTCTGACCTCAAGCGCTGGCTGGATAACTTCCTGATTGCCATTGTCTTTCTGGTGTTCGCCGGGTTTGTCTGGTTTGTCTTTTCGGTGACGGGGGCTTTTGTCGGGATCCCACTGGGCTACAAGCTTTGGGTGCGGCTGTGGCTGCCTTTGTTTCAGCCGGCTTTGGGGATCCTGATGGCCGGAGCGGTGGTGAGCGGAGTGTGGGCTTGGCTGGAAAAACGCCGCTCCCGGCAATCGTGATCATCACCAGAACTGATGATTAGAATGAAGATTCGAGGGCGCAGGGGAATCCCAGACTGGCTCTATACTGAAAACGTATCTAAATGTTGAGCAACTGAGGCGGTCTGAGGTTGTGTTTGTTCTGTCCGGCTACGAGTATCTGCTGGTTTTCCTGATCGTCTGCGCTCTGCTGCCGATTTTAGCGCTGGGGGCCTCTGCGCTCTTGGCTCCCAAGCGGCGGGGATCCCTACGCCGCAGCACCTATGAGTCGGGCATGGAGCCGTTTGGGCAAGCCTGGATCCAGTTCAACATCCGTTACTACATGTTTGCTTTGGTCTTCGTCATTTTCGACGTAGAGACCGTATTCCTCTATCCCTGGGCGGTGGCGTTTCACCGCCTGGGGTTGCTGGCCTTTGTGGAGGCCCTGATTTTCATCGCCATCCTTGTGGTGGGTCTTGTGTACGCCTGGAGAAAAGGAGCATTGGAATGGTCATGACGTCTGAGAAACCGCAGGTTCTGTTTCCAGGGGCCGCCCCCCAGGTTACCACCGACCTCTCCAACAATGTCGTTCTGACGACGGTGAACGACCTGTACAACTGGGCCAAGATGTCCAGCCTCTGGCCCCTGCTCTATGGCACCGCCTGCTGCTTCATCGAGTTTGCCGCCATGCTGGGATCCCGCTTTGATTTCGACCGCTTTGGCCTGTTGCCCCGGTCTTCACCGCGCACGGCTGATTTGATCATCACGGCGGGCACGGTCACTATGAAAATGGCCCCGGCGCTGGTCAAGCTCTACCAGCAAATGGCTGAGCCGAAGTACGTGATCGCTATGGGGGCCTGCACCATCAGTGGCGGCATGTTTAGCTCCGATTCCTACACAGCAGTGCGAGGGGTGGACAAGCTAATCCCCGTGGACGTGTACATTCCCGGCTGCCCGCCGCGCCCGGAGGCGATCATGGATGCCATTGTCAAGCTGCGCAAGAAGATCGCCGCTGAAGACATGCGGGAGCGGGGCCGCCTGCAACAAACTCACCGCTACTACACGGTCAAGCACAACCTCAAGCCGGTGCCGGAGATCATCACTGGCAAGTATCTGGAGAGCGAGACCCGCCAAGCTCCTCCGCCGGAACTGGCGGCTGCCATCGGCTTGCCGGTGCCGCCGGCCTTGCAGACTGCCGACTTCAAGCAGGCGGAACAGCAGCTCAAAGCTTTGCGGGGAGGGATGTAAGATGGCAGAGGACAAGGCTCAGGAAAGGCAAGCGGAACCGTTAGCGACGTTGGAGCGCGGCCCGGTCTCCCAGTTTCTGGCCGACAACGGTTTTGACCACCAGTACCTGGGGAAAGATGCGGCGGGGGTGGAGCTGTTGGAGGTGGAGCGGGATTTTCTCCTGCCTGTGTGCACCGCCCTCTATGCCTACGGCTTCAACTATTTGCAGTGCCAGTGTGGGTACGACTTGGGGGCAGGTCAGCCACTGGTCAGCCTCTATCATCTGATCAAGCTATCGGATGGGGCAGACCGCCCGCAAGAGGTGCGGCTACAGGTGAAGTTGCCTCGCCAGGATCCGCGGCTGCCTTCCGTGTATTGGATCTGGAAGTCGGCGGATTGGCAGGAACGAGAAACCTACGACATGTATGGCATTGTTTTTGAGGGACACCCGAACTTGAAGCGGATCTTGATGCCGGAAGACTGGATTGGTTGGCCGCTGCGCAAAGACTACATCACGCCTGACTTTTATGAGCTGCAGGATGCCTACTGATCGGAGATCCCCACTCGCTGAGCAGCGTTAACAGGATGGGTTGAGATGTGGCCTTTTTTGCTCTTGGCAATTTATGCAGGTGGAGTCTGGTACTCGGCCCGCAAAGCGGATCGCGTCTATTCGGGATCCGGAAAGTGGCTGGTATCGGCTCTCTGGCCGCTGCTGTTGGTCTCGAACCGTCAGTTTCGCCAAAATTGGCGTCGCCCTCTGAGCAAGTGAGTCTGGATCTTTGGAACCCCCACCTGTGATCGTTCCTGAGCAGCCCCGGCGCGACCTGAGTTTGCCTTGGTTGTTACCTCGGTCCACACAGAGGTTGCAGGAGTTGATCGGCAGCCGCATTCGCGCTCAGGGGCCGGTGACCTTTGCCCAGTTTATGGAGTGGGCTCTCTACGAGCCGGGGCTGGGCTATTACGAGCGGGGATCCCCGGTTGGCACCGACTACCTGACCTCTCCTCACCTGGCGGCAGATTTTGCCCAACTGTTGGCGGAGCAGATCCGCCAGTTCTGGAATATTTTGGGATCCCCTTCTGTCTTCAGGGTGATCGAGATGGGGGCGGGCAGCGGCCGTTTGGCCCAGGATTGGCTGACCTACGTGCGCTCTGCTCACCCCCTTTTTTGGCAGGTGCTGGAATATGGGATCCTGGAGCGTTCTGCCCATCTGCGTCGGCTACAGCAGGAGCGACTGGCCCCTTTTGGGGAAAAGGTGCGCTGGCTGGATTGGGATGAGATCCCGGATGACTCGGTCATCGGCTGTTTTTTCTCGAACGAGCTGGTGGATGCTTTTCCGGTACATCGGGTGCAGGTGCAAGAGGGAGCGTTGCGGGAAATTTACGTCGCTTGTGGCGATGCTGCCGCAGCCGACTTCCGGGAGGTGCTGGGGGATCTGTCCACTCCTGAGCTGGGAGAGTATTTTGCCCGTCTGGGGATCCCCATAGAAACCTATCCGTCCGGTTACCAAACCGAGGTGAACTTGAAAGCCCTGGAGTGGTTGCAGCTCCTGGCCCGCAAGCTGCGGCGGGGCTACGTGCTGACTGTCGATTACGGCCACACCGCCCAGCGCTACTATAGCCCCCAGCGCGCTCAAGGCACGCTCCTGGCCTACCGACGGCACGGCAGCTACACGGATCCCTATGTTCAGGTGGGATCCCAGGATCTCACGGCCCATGTGGACTTTACGACCCTAGAGCAGGTGGGAGAATCGCTGGGGCTGAAGTATCTGGGGTTCACCCGGCAGAGCAGCTTTTTGGTGAACCTGGGGTTAACCGAGCGGCTGGCCGCTCTCGGCCAAATTGAGGACCCGCTTGACGGCGAAGCTGTGGATGTGGGCCAGGTGTTGCAGCGACGATACGCTCTTCACGCCCTCCTGGATCCGATGGGGTTGGGGAGCTTTGGGGTGTTGGTGCAGGCCAAGGGCCTGACCAGCTCAGAATATGCTCATCCTCTGCAGGGCTTTGGCGGGCCGGAGCTGGGGCTGAGGCCATGAGCCTTACTTTTTGAATTGCTTGTTGGCGGCCACTCTCACTATAGGTAGGACTGGAAATCCCCCTACCTTAGTGGGGGGAGGGAGGCCCTTGAAACAACTTTAGTCGCTCATCCCAAGTTGAAATAGCCATAACCTATGGATCTCATTCTGCGTCGGGCCAATTTGCCGGATGGCCGCAAGGGGGTTGATATCGGCATTGAAGGGGGCCGCATTGTTGCTCTGGAAAACAACTTACAAGCCACTGCCCTGCAGGAAATCGATGTGAGTGGCCGCTTGGTGTCGCCCCCCTTTGTGGATGCCCACTTTCACCTGGATGCCACCCTCACCTACGGGATCCCGCGCGTCAACCAATCGGGCACCTTGCTAGAAGGGATCGCCCTTTGGGGGGAGTTGAAGCCGCTGCTGACGCCAGAGGCAGTGATGGAGAGGGCCTTGACCTATTGCGACTGGGCGGTGGCGCGCGGGATCCTGGCCATCCGTGCCCATGTGGACGTGTGCGATCCCAACCTGTTGGCGGTGCGGGCCTTGCTGGAGGTCAAGCAAAAAGTGTCCCCCTACCTGGATTTGCAACTGGTGGCCTTTCCCCAAGATGGCTACTACCGCTCGCCGGGGGCGGTGCAGCTCTTGGAGAAGGCTCTGGATTGGGGGGTAGAGGTGGTGGGTGGGATCCCCCACTTTGAGCGGACGATGGCCGAAGGGGCAGCTTCGGTGCGGGCCCTGTGCGAGATTGCGGCGGCGCGGGGTCTGCGGGTGGATCTGCACTGCGACGAGACAGACGATCCCCTCTCCCGCCACGTGGAAACCTTGGCCTACGAGACGCAGCGGCTGGGCTTGCAGGGGCGGGTGGCCGCCTCCCACCTCACCTCAATGCACTCAATGGACAACGCCTACGTGAGCAAACTCATCCCCCTGATGGCCGAGGCAGAGCTGGGGGTGATTGCCAACCCGCTGGTGAACCTGGTGCTGCAGGGCCGCCACGACACCTACCCCAAGCGGCGGGGGCTGACGCGGGTGCCGGAGCTGATGGCCGCCGGGCTGACAGTAGCTTTTGGCCAGGACTGCGTGATGGATCCCTGGTATCCCCTGGGCAGCGGCAACATGCTGGAGGTGGCCCACATGGGGATCCACGCTGCCCAATTGACCGGCTATGAGCAGATGCGCCAGTGCTTCTTGGCCGTTACGGAAAACCCGGCCCGCATTCTGGGGTTAGAAGGCTACGGACTAGAACCCGGCTGCTATGCCGATTTGGTGGTGCTCCAGGCTGCCGATGCCGTCGAAGCCATTCGCCTGAAACCGGCTTGCCTGTACGTTTTCCGTCGGGGACGGCTGATCGCCCAAACCCCGCCGGTGGTTGCCCAGCTCCATTTGCCCGGGCGCCCGGCCCAGGTGGACTTCACCCGCCAACTCTTCTAGGGATCAACTGGATGTCAACGGCGCACGGTGCCGCTGAAGCCGCTGGCCTTGAATTGCTCCAGGGTCAAGGGCAGCGGGCTGGTCACGGGCACGGAGATGCGAATGGAGAAGGGGCTTTCGCCGGGGGGAACCTCTTCGATGGCTCCCACGCGGGTGCGCTCCGGCAGAACCTCATTGCCGTTGGCATCGTAAAGGCGACCGAAGACATCCGCATTGACCAAGGTGTTTTTGGAGCGGTTCACCACCGTCCCTTCGATGAACATGCACCTGGCCGGTATGGGGTTGCCGTTGCTGGTGACCAGGTTGGTGTATTCGGGGGTATCCGGGCAGGGGGTGATGTGCAGATCTTTCAATTGTAGGGGGATGGCGCCAAAGCCCAGCAAGAGGGCCGCCAAAGCCGCCCAGCCCAGGCTCCAGCAGAGGGAGCGAAGCCCCTTCTTCCAAACTTGGCTCATGTTTTTCCTCCAAGGCCCATCTCCCTTAGTCTAGGGGATCCCCCGCCGGGTAAAACCCCTCTTCGGTTTGGATCCCGTCCAGGCGTTGATCCCAGGGATCCTGAGGCAGAGGCTGCCGCAGCAGGCAGGCCTGCGGGACAATGCCCCACTTGGGCACACCGGGATCCGGCAGCGAGGCCAAAAAGCGGTCGTAATAGCCGCCGCCATAGCCCAAACGCCTCCCCCAGCGGTCGCAGGCCAGGGCGGGCACGAGGATCAACTCCGCTTCGGCAGGGTCGATAACCTCACTGGTGGGAGAGGGCTCCGGCAGCCCCCAGCGGTTGGGAACAAGCTCGGCTGGGTGGTAGCGGTGCCATCCCAACTGCCGCTGCGGCAAGCAACGAGGGATCCCCCAGCGCTTTTCAGGGAAAAGGGCGAACAGGGATCCCAGATCCACCTCAGAGCCGAAGGCCGCGTAGGCCAAGATGGTTCTGGCCGCCAAAAGCCGGGGGTGAGAGGCCAGATGAGCCACTATTTTCTGCTCGATCAGGGATCGTTCCAGCCCCTGCCGCACTTGGCGGAAGTGCTGGCGCAGGCGAGCTTTTTCTGCGCTAGGAGCTTCAGGGGGAAAATTGGGCTCCACAGACGGAGACAGGTTTGTTACCCAGAAGGGAGTTGCCGCAGCGCCCTGCAATCTCACCGCCTTGACTTTCCCCACCCCCAGTCAAGCTTAGGTGTGGATGTCCAGAGTCTACTGGATGGCCAGGAGCTCCACTTCAAAATCAAGGGTGGCGTTGGGTGGGATCACGCCGCCGGCGCCGCGGCTGCCGTAGGCCAACTCCGGCGGAATGCGCAAGTACCGCTTGCCACCCACCCGCATGGTGGCCAGACCTTCCTCCCAGCCGCGGATCACCTGCCCTACTCCGTAGGTAAAGATGAAAGGTTGATTGCGCTTGTAGGAGCTATCGAAGACGGTGCCATCCTGCAGCTTGCCCACATAGTTCACCACCACCGTTTGCCCCGGTTGAGGTGAAGGCCCACTGCCTTGAGCGATGTCGTAGTATTGCAGGCCCGACTCGGTGGTGATGAAGTCTTTGGCTGGGGATTGGATGCCCACCACGGGGTTGTCTTTGGCCCGCGACAGAGCCACGGCCGGCTGTCCACCCCACATCCCGATCCACAGCAAACCCAGCAACAGCAGCAGCATCCGTTTCATCTGTTGGCGTCTCCCCTCGCCGACTTTTTGCTTCCCCTTCCTTCAACGATCTTAGGGGATCCCTTCATCCTTTTATTTCGGCAAATTCGATGATCTGCCCTTGATGATCGCGCACCCAGAAGACAAAAGGCTTTTCGGAGCGGACGCTGTTGCGGATCCCTTGCTTGTTGATCCGCTTCAGGAGCGCTTTGAGGGCTTCCCGTTCATAGGTGGTGTGGCGATAGCGGACGCCGCCAGTGCGACCGGCTGCCGCCCCGTAGGCAGGCACAGAGGAGGGCCTGGAGGGACTGCCGTAGGGATCCGTGGAGCCGAGGATCACGTGCAATTGCACATTGTCGGAGAGCTGATACCAGAGGCCAGGGGTATCCGGTTGTGTCGATCCAGAAGTGGGACGGGTTCTGGTATCGAAGTGAGAGCTGAGGCCAATATCTCCCGGAAAATAGGGCGATCCCAGGCTGGAGCTGACCATGCTTTGCTCATAGCCGTAGTAGTACTGCAGCGGCAGCTCCGCCTCCGGCAGCTTCAAAACCTTTTCGTAGAAGCCCCTTGCCTGCTCCAGATCGGGCACGATGATGGTGTACACCCGGGGAGCGCCACTTAAAAATGTCCACATGGCCCCGCCATAGGCCGATAGCAACAAAAACATCAGCCCCTTCGTGGAGAGCAGAACCTCCAGGGGGATCAGCGGCAGCATCAGTCCAAGGGGGGTTGGCATTGGCACTCGTCTATTTGCGGGTGGCTCTGTAGTCCAGTATAGGATCCCTAGGCTGATGAAGCTTGCCCTGTTTGCCCCTACCCCGCGCGGTCGCCGCTTGGCCCAGCCTTTGCTGTCGCTGCTGCCGGAGGAGTGGATCTGCTGGAGCAAGGCCAACCCCCAGCGAGAGCCGCTGCCACCCCCCTGGCAAGCCTATGGGGATCCCCTGGCGGCAGCGGTGGCCCAGAGCTGGCCGCAGGTGCAGGGCTGTATCTTTGTCTTGCCAGTTGGGTCGGTGGTGCGGCTCATTGCCCCCCTCTTGCAAGACAAATACCGGGATCCGGCGGTGGTGGTGGTGGACGAAGCTGGGCGCTGGGCCATTAGCCTCTGTGGCGGCCATGTGGGAGGAGCTGAGGCGCTGGCGCGGCGGGTGGCGGCTGCCTTGGGAGCCGAGCCCATCCTCACCTCTGCCTCGGAAGGGCTGGGGATCCCGCCTTTGGATTTGCTGGGGGATCCCTACGGTTGGCAGCGGGGCGCCGGCGATTGGAACGGGGTGGCAGCCGCTCTGGCGCGGGGAGAGCCGGTGGCCGTTGAGCAAACCTGTGGCACGCAGCTCTGGCGGCGAGCCTGGCCAGCGGATCATTCTCTTTTCCTCACCGCTCCCGACCAAGCAGTGGCCCAGATCCGGATCAGCGAATCTACAACTTCTCTGGACAAGCTCCCCACCGTTCACTGGCATCCACGGGTGCTGTGGGTGGGTGTGGGCTGCGAGCGGGGCACCAGCCGCGCCTGGATGGAGGGATCCCTGCGCCGCCTGCTGCAGGCCCAGGGGCTGGCCTTCGAGGCCGTTGCCGGCTTGGCCACCCTGGAGTTGAAACGGGATGAGGCGGGACTGCTGGAGTTGGCCCAGGCCCACGGTTGGCCCATCCAGTTCTTCTCTGCCGCGGCCCTGGCGGGGATCCCAGTTCCCCACCCTTCGGAGGCGGTGCGGCAGGCCGTGGGCACCCCTTCGGTGGCGGAGGCGGCTGCCCTCTTGGCCGCCCAGCGCATGTCGGGGGATGAGGATCCAGCCCAGGGGAGAGCCACCCTTCTCTGCCCCAAGCAGGTCTTTGCCTCAGAAAGCGAGGGAGCTTGTACCCTGGCCATTGCCCGCGCTGCTCAGGAGTATTCCCCTCGCGCCGGGCACCTGTGGCTGATTGGCACCGGCCCCGGGGATCCCGCCCAATTGACCTTGGCCGCCCGCCTGGCCCTGGCCCAAGCCGACGTGGTGATCGGCTACCAGCTCTACCTGGACTTGGTGGCGCCCCTCTTACACCCGGGCCAGATTTGCGAAGCCTTTTCCATCACCCAGGAGGTGCAGCGGGCGCAGCGGGCCATTGCCCTGGCCCAGCAGGGGCTGCAGGTGGCGGTGATCTCTTCGGGAGATGCGGGGATCTACGGCATGGCCGGGCTGGTGCTGGAGTACTTGGCCCGCAGCAGCTGGGATGGGATCCGCCCCTCTCTGGAGGTGCTGCCGGGGATCTCCGCCCTTCAGGCTGCTGCCGCCCGCCTGGGAGCCCCTCTCATGCAGGATTTTTGCGCCATTTCCCTCTCGGATCGGCTCACCCCTTGGCCGGCCATCGAGCAACGCCTGCAGGCGGCTGCCCAGGCCGACTTTGTGGTGGCTCTGTACAATCCCCGCTCGCGGCAGCGGTTGGATCCCTTCCTCAAAGCCCTGCAGATCTTTTTGGCCGCCCGCCCCGCCCACACCCCGGTGGCGGTGGCCCGCAACCTCTATCGTTCCGGCGAGGTCATCCACCTCACCACGCTGGGGGAGTTGGATCCTGAGCAGGTGGATATGTTTACCCTGGTCTTGATCGGCAACTCGCAGACCTTTCGCTACGGCAGCCGGCTGATCACCCCCCGCGGCTACCGCCTGAGCGCCTCTCCTGAGTAGGTGGGGGGATCCCAGGCGGTGACGTGCCCGAGGTGGGGGTCCCGGCCATGGGGGCTGTGGCAATCGAAGCCATCCGCGCCATCGTCATCCACGAGAAGAGTAGGATCCCCCGTTACCTTGTTTGGCTGGTTGACCGACCGACTCCAACCCCATCAGGTCACCACCGGATCCTACAGGCTGATCCTGCTGGCCTGTGGTCTGTTAGAGTACTGTTGCCGCTAGAGGGGATCGTGGCGGAATGGTAGACGCTACGGACTTAAAATCCGTTGTTCCTCAAGAACGTGAGGGTTCGAGTCCCTCCGATCCCATCTTGAATGCGAGGCTTGCAGAACTCTCGTAAATTCGAAAAAAGGCATTTTCCCACCATCAATTGAGCTCTGTCTGTTCCAGCACCTTGAGCAAGTCCGGGATCCGCACCCAGGCATCTTCTCGATCCAAATCGGGGCTGGCCAGAAGGGCCACCAAAGCTGGATCGCAGACCGGCGCCAGCAAAGGGAAATAATTGAGCCCTGCCACCTGGGCGATGATCCAAAAGTAGGGGAGCACCGCGTTGCGGGGCAGGATCTCGATGACGGTGGCGCCGGGTTGACAAAAGGCGAGGTTGGTCAGGCCCGCCCCATGGATCCCGATCACCGCCTCGGCCCCTTGCATCAGCGCTACTTGCTCCGCTAGAGAAAGGGTTTCCAGTTGCACCGATACAAATCCCCAGGGGCGCAAAGCCGCCAGCACCTCCGCTTCGTTGATCACCCGCCGCCAGCGGGCAGCACGACGGCTGATGTAGATCCGCCGCGGCAGCAAGGGAGCGCTGGACAAGCTCGGCAGGGCCAGTTGCCGCAGCACCGCCAATCCCCTGGGCGTCAAGCACCCCGCCGGAGCCCCTGCTGAGGGCACGATCAGGTTCTGCGCTTGCAGATGGGATCCCCCCACCTGCTCGAAGCTGAGGATGGGCTCGGCTGCGATCCCCAAAGCGGCCAAGCTCTGCACCTGAAAGGGTTTTCTTTGATACCCGTGGATCAAGATGGGGATGTCTTTTCCGAGGGCGCCCGACCGCTGCAGGACATCAAGGGCAGGCAAAACATCCACCATCCAGTGAAAGTAATTGACCGCTCCCAACGGCAAGAGGGCGACAGAGCCGTCCAGTGGGATCGGCGGCGGCAGGTGGGGTAAGCTCAAGATGGGGTGGTGTTCCAGGTGATCCGGCCCCCAGTCCCAGTCGAGAAACTCCGGTGGCGGCAAGCTGAGGGAGACATCGGCCAGCAATTCTCCCCGGCGGGTGAGCACCGCACTGGCAAAGCTGGCGTAGAGGTGGCGGGGATAGTGGCCCACATGGACGGATCCGCGGGGGATCTGGGCCACAAAAGTCTCGGCCAGGGGGATCCGCTGCGGGCGCAGCTTTTGCCCAATGGCCGGATCAGCTACAGGGGGCGCTTGCAGACAGAGCACCTCCCCTGGATCCAGTGCTTGGTAGTCCCCTTCGCCTGTGGCCTGATGCCACTGCCGGGTGGTGAGGTAGCCTTGGGCTGGCAGCGGCCAGGAGTCGGTTACAAGGGGGCTGGCCTGGGCAACAGAGCCTGCCGGAGCCCAGCGCCGTCGCCAAGCCGAATCCAGGTCCTGGGGGATCCCCTCTCCCCTGCCTGCCTGCTCCAGTCCAGACCGCAGCGGGCTTTCTCTGCCGCTGCCTTCGCACCACGCCTGCAGCCACTCCCGCTCCGCCGCCACCGCCTGCCGGAACTTTTCCCAGGCAGCCTGCGGGTCATCCAGCCGCACCTGGGCCTCTGCCCAGTAGCTGTAGAGCTCTGCCGTCTTCGTGCCCCGCGCTTCCGCCTCCCGGAAACACCGCACCGCCTGCGCCGGATCCCCTTGATCCAGCCAGGCCAAGCCCATCTGCACCCAGGGATCCCCCCACTCCGGCCGCAGCCGCACGGCTTGCTCCAAGGCCGAGGTGGCCTCCTGGAACCGGCCCAACTTGAGCAGCGCCAGGCCCCAGCGCCAAGAACTTTCTGCCGCTGCTGGATCCCACCGGCAAGCCCGCTCATACCACTCCGCTGCCGCGCTCCACAGCCGGCTGCGCTCTTGGGTTAGGCCAACGCGATGGGCGGCCAGCGCCGCCAGATCGGGAGGAAGGGATCCCTGCTCCACAAGCTGTCGGTACAAAGCCGCCGCCTGCGGCCAATGGCCTTTTTCCCATAGCCCCTCTGCCAGCTCCTGCAGCTCCCTTGCCCACCCACGCACAGCCTCGGCTTCGGCTACACCTCCGGCTGTCTGCATTGCCAAGCCCTCTTGCCACACAAGCTGCGCCTCCAGCTCCCGCCCCAGCAGCAGATAGGCAGCTCCCAGCCCCCAATACAGCTCTGAGGAGGGGGATCCCTGCTGGAGCTGCTGCTGCAAAGCTTGGACAAGGCACTCGTAACGCCCCTGTTGCCAGTCTTCAAGGCTGGAGACGGAAAACAACGGATGTGAGGGCAGAGCCGGGTCGGGAGCCATGTCTATGTGGATGAGAAACAGTGTTACAAACTGCAACAACCCCCCCACTCTGGGCACATCCCCCTAGTATTCTAGGCTTGGCTTCTCCCTCCGGCATCAATCCTTCTCGGCTCAGGGAGAGACATCGGTTCGAGCGTGGGTCGGCCTCTTCACCCCAAAGGCTATGGCCCGCTGCGCGATGGGAGGGCACCGTCCTCAGCCTTTGTCGGCCATTTTTTCGATAAAACGGAGTTTAAGAGATCGATGGGTATCAACGTATCCGCTGGCACCGTCGTTTCCAGCCCCCGTCTGTACCAAACCGTGCCCGTATCGACCATCTCCCAGGCAGAACAGCAGGATCGCTATCTGGGACGCACCGAGTTGGATCGCCTGGAGGACTTTTTCTCCAGCGGCCTGAAACGCCTGGACATTGCCCAAGTGATCGCGGCCAACTCCGAAATCATCGTCAGCCGGGCGGCCAACCGCATCTTCACGGGGGGCTCGCCCATGGCCTATCTGGAGCGGCCAGAAGTCACTCAGGACGAGAAGGAAGCCTTTAAGTTGGGCACCGCCTTTTACGTGGAGTCCACCGGCGGCTTCCTCGAGGCCATCCGCAACCTCTTCAGCGCCAGCGGCGTGGAGATTCCCCCCAACTTCCGCCCCATTAACATCTCCCGCTACGGCGCCGCCAACATGCGCAAGTCCCTGCGGGATCTGAGCTGGTTCTTGCGCTACGTCACCTACGCTCTTGTGGCCGGGGATCCCAGCATCATTGCCGTCAACACCCGTGGCCTGCGGGAGATCATCGAAAACGCCTGCTCCGCCGAGGCCACCATCGTCGCCATTCAAGAAATGAAGCGGGCTGCCGCTGGCTACTTCCGCAAAGATGCCGAGGCGGTGGCCATCATCAACCAATATTTCGATGTCTTGCTGAGCGAGTTCATCGCTCCTTCCCCCTCCGATAAGCTGCGGCAGCGCAACGCCAGCACCGCCGATGGCCTGCCCCTGCAGGGGCTACAGCTCCCCCAGATTTACAACTTGGCGGCGGAAAAAGTGCCCGTTTTTGCCATGAAGCCGGGGCTGTCCAACGCCGAGAAAGAAGACGTGATCAAAGCCGCCTACCGGCAGGTGTTCGAGCGAGACATCCGCCGTGCCTACGGCCTCAAGCTTTCCGACCTGGAATCGAAGGTGAAAAACGGCGAGATCTCCATGAAGGAGTTCATCCGCCGCCTGGGCAAATCCGAACTGTACCGCAAGCAGTTTTACGAGCCCTACATCAACAGCCGCGTCGTGGAGCTGGCCTTCCGCCACTTCCTAGGACGGGCCCCAGAAACCCGCGAGGAAGTGCAGACCTACTTCTCCATCATCTCCAGCAAGGGTCTGGCCGGCCTGGTGGATGCGCTGGTGGATAGCCGCGAGTACGGCGACTACTTCGGCGAGGAGACGGTGCCCTACCTGCGCAAGCTGGGGGTGGAAGCCCAAACCAGCGCCAACTGGGGGGCCAAGTTTGATCTTTACAACTACGCTGCCCCCCGCCGCAAGGTGCCCCAGTTCATCACCCTCTTTGCCCGCTACAATCGCCCTTTGCCGGATCAGCATGCCTATGGCGTCGGCAACGACCCGCTGGAGATTCAATTTGGCGCCATCTTCCCCAAGGAGACCCGTTCCCTCAACGCCAGCCCCGCCCCCTTCAACAAGGATGTCAAGCGCATCCTCATCCGGCGCGGCTTTGCCCTCACCAACGAGCGCACCAATCCCAGGGCGGCAGGGGATCCGGGCAGCTTGGGGCCCAAGGTTTTCAAGCTCACCCAAACCCCTGGCGATCGCAGTCGGCGGTTGGGGGCACGGGCGGGGATTGTTGGCAGCGAGGGATCCACACAAGCGGTGATCCGCGCCTGCTACCAGCAGCTATATGGCTATGTGCCCTACGAAGGCCAACGGCTAACCCGCTGGGAGATCAAGCTGGAGTCGGGCGAGATCAGCGTCAAAGAGTTTGTGCGCCAACTGGCCAAATCGGATCTCTTTCGCAACAAGTACTGGTCCAGCTTGTATGTTTGCAAAGCCATCGAGTTTATCCACCGCAAGCTGCTGGGCCGGCCCACCTACGGGCGGCAGGAGATCAACCGTCTGTTCGACATTGCCTCCAAGCAAGGGTTCTACGCAGTGGTGGATGCCATCCTCGACAGCGAGGAGTACCAGCGGGCCTTCGGAGAAGACATTGTGCCCTACGAGCGCTACCTCACCCCCGGCGGCCTGGCGTTGCGGCGGATGCGCCCCGGATCCAGCGATATGGCGGCGCTCAAGCCCATTCGCACCGATGAGGATATCCCCCTCTTTGTCAAGTTGGGCCAGCCGCAGGATATGCCCTCCGGCGAGCTGGAGATCCAGCGGCGGGCCCAGCAGGGAGTGCCCAAGGTGCGCCAGGAGGTTCCCATCTTCAAGCTCACCAGCCTGGCCAACAAAGCCGAGGTGAACAACCTCATCCGCGCCGCCTACCGGCAGGTCTTTGAGCGAGATATGGACATTTACAACATCAGTGCCGAGCTCAGCTCCGCCGAGTCCAGGCTGCGCAACGGCGAGATCACCGTCAAGGAGTTCATCGAGGCGCTGGGGTGTTCAGAACTGTACCGCTCTGAGTTCTACGCTCCCTATCCCAACACCAAGGTGATCGAGTTGGGCACCAAGCACTTCCTGGGCCGCGCGCCCCTGAACCAGCAGGAGATCCGCAAGTACAACCAGATCCTGGCCACCCAGGGTTTGAAGGCCTTTGTGCGCGCCTTGCTGAATACCCAAGAGTACCGGGATCTCTTCGGGGAAGATACAGTGCCCTACCGCCGCTTCCCCACCTTGCCGGCGGCCAACTTCCCCAACACCCAAGAGCTGTATGGCCGCCTCACTAAGCAAAACCGCGAGCTGGTGGTGCCCAGTTTCAGCCCTGTTGGCAGCAACGATCGCAGCTAGATTAACTCCCCTCTCCCCTTGTGGGAGAGGGGCTGGGGGTGAGGGAACGGGCTGCGTAGCCCAAGTGCTGCAGGGCGGCGGGGGTAACCACCCGCCCACGGGGTGTGCGCTGCAAATAGCCGATCTGCAACAGGTAGGGCTCGTAGACTTCTTCGATGGTTTGGGGATCCTCACCCGTCACGGCGGCCATCGTCTCCAGGCCCACGGGCCCGCCCGCAAACTGCTCCACCAGGATCGTCAGGAGCTTACGATCTGTCCAATCCAGCCCCATAGGATCCACCTGGAACAACTCCAGGGCCGCGGCTGCCGCTTCTCGGCTGATGTGGCCATCTCCTCGCACCTGGGCATAATCGCGCACCCGCTTGAACAAGCGATTGGCAATACGCGGCGTGCCCCGAGAACGGCGGGCGATCTCTGTCGCCCCTTCCGGATCGATGGAAGTGTTCAGGAGACGGGCAGTGCGCAACACGATTTCCACCAGCTCGTGGGGCTCATAAAAGCGCAGCCGTTGCACATGGCCAAAGCGATCCCGCAGCGGCGAGGTGAGGGCGCCGATGCGAGTGGTGGCCCCGATGAGGGTGAAGCGCTCCAAGGGCAGAGAGGTGATGCGGGCCGAGCGACCCTTGCCGATGGTGATATCGAGGCGAAAATCTTCCATGGCCGGGTAGAGCAATTCTTCCGTCACTTTGGGCAGGCGATGGATCTCGTCGATAAACAGCACATCCCCCCGCTTCAGGCGCACCAGGTAGCCGGCAATGTCGCGGGGGCTCTCCAGCGCCGGGGCTGTGGTCATGTAGAAGTGGGATCCCATTTCTGCCGCCAGCACCGCAGCCACCGTGGTTTTGCCGAGGCCGGGCGGGCCATAGAACAATAGGTGATCCAAAGGCTCACCGCGGGCCCGGGCCGCCGCAATGGCAATGGAAAGCACTTCCTTAAGCTCCGTCTGGCCGATGTACTCGGCTAGGGTGCGCGGGCGCAGGGATTCTTCCTGAGCCTCGCCAGGCTGAGCCTGTGGCTGCAACAGCTCATCGGCTTGCCGGCCCCGGTTCTGGGAGCGGAACTCCATCCCTTCTCTGCAAGCAGAACTCTTTTGCTGCTGCCCGGGATCCTCAGCCCCCACAGCCCGAGAAGAAATGATCGCCATATCCTTTACCTGCAGATGCAATAGCCCTACTCTAACTGGAAAAAACTGGGGGAAAGATCCTGGTAAACCGTTTGCCGATTTTGGTCTCCCACCTGGGTAGAAAGATTGGAGGGGGCAGTAGAAGAAAAAAATCCCCCGGCATCTGCCAGGGGACTCAAGAAGGACTAGTCTACTCGGTCAAGAGTGGATTAGCCACGGATGGCCGGCGCCACTTCCACCGCCGCCAAATCCAGCGGGAAGTTGTGCGCATTCCGCTCGTGCA